>CAMMFK010000025.1 GCA_946496115.1 uncultured Clostridium sp. | reverse complement strand
TTGGAAAGGAATGTAATTTTGTATGAAATTAGTAATATAAATTTTATAATATAACAAATAAGTCATAAATGGCAAATTATGAATTTGGAGGACAATTTTGGGTTTTATTATAACTGCAATAAAAATTATATTTTTATTAGGTTTTTTAATTATTATCCATGAAGGTGGACATTTTATAGTTGCAAAACTTTGCAAGGTTAGAGTTAATGAATTTTCTGTTGGATTTGGACCTAAAATATGTTCAAAGCAAGGAAAAGAAACAAAATATGAACTCAGACTAATACCTTGTGGGGGATTTTGTAATATGGAAGGAGAAGAAGAGCATTCTGACAAAGAAGGCTCTTTTAGTAAAGCGAGCATACCAAAAAGATTTGCTATAGTTGTTGCCGGTGCATCGGTAAATATTATATTTGGACTTATTGCATATATGATTTTAATTTTTGTCCAATATATGCTAGTATATGAAGCAAATTTTGTTGGTTCACTTTCATACGCGTGGAATAGTACAGGAAATCTTATATATGCAATGTTTGATAGTATAGTACAGCTTTTCTCTGGAAATGTGTCAATAAATGATATGATGGGACCTGTTGGTATATCTCAAATGGTGTCACAAACATCAGGCGTAGCACAGTTTGTTTACCTACTTTCAATAGTATCCATTTCGCTTGGAATAACAAATTTATTACCATTTGTACCTTTAGATGGAGGAAAAGCTTTACTACTTATAATAGAAGCAATAAGAAGAAAACCACTTAAACAAGAAACTGAGCTAAAAATACAATCAGCTGGATTTTTTATATTAATAGTATTTTCAGCATTTGTGGCGTATAATGATATATTGAGAATTGTGTAATTTTACGATTTGGACGGTGCAAAACGTAAAAAAAGTTTTTTGGGGGCAAAAAATGAATCAAATAAATACAGAAGTTAAAATGATAAAAAACGTTTTTGTAGATTATAGTTCTAATAGTTTTGCTTTTTCTAATGCAGAAATTGAAAATGTTAATTTGTATAGAAAAACTAATAGATTAGAAATGTTTTTGAAAACAGATAATTATATAGATATAAATGAAATTAGTAATTTTGAAAAATACGCAATTAAGCGTTTTAATGTATCAGGTGTAGATTTGAAAATTCATCTAAAAGATAAAGCGGAAGATGATGCTGAAATTACTGAAAATAAAAGCGAGCAGATAAGTAGCGAGCAAGAGATAGTTATTGGTAGAGCTAAAGACGAAAATCCACCAATTTACAAAGAATGGTCAAATATTCTTTCATATTTTTCAAATAAAAATCCTATGGCAAGAGCCTTCTTAAGAAATAGCGAACTTGAAAATCCAGAAAAAGAGAATTTATCAAATAACGAAAAATCACAAGACACACAAAAATCTTCTATAACTTCAAATATCTTTAAGCCATTAAATAATACTTTAAATATACATATTAAAGTTAAGGGAAAAGACATTCTTGAAAAGCAAGGAATGAATACCAAAATATCAAATTTTATAAAAGATATTTATGGAGTAGGTTACAAAGTTAATTTCATTGAGGAAAATTGCAATGAATATGAAAAACTTTTCCAAGAAAAGAACGAAGATTTAATTAAAAAATATGTAGAAGAAACTAAAATTCTTCAAGCAGAAAATAGCGAGAAAGCAAGTAATTCACAAAATGCTACTAATCCAGGTAGTAGTTCAAATACTTGGAATGGAAGAAATGATCCAAGTCCTAGTGGAAGTAGGAAAAATTCTAACAATAATCAAGCTGGAAAAGGCGGAAATGGCTATAACAAGTCTTCATCTAGTTTTGGCAATAACTTAAGCAATGGAGGCGCAAATAATGGCTCAAATTACAATGGAGGAAAAAACGGCAATAGCGGAAGCGTGCCACAAGGTGAACTAGCTCCAATGCCAGGAGAAGAAGAAGAGGATTCACCATTAATCTATGGTAGAAACGGAAATATAAAAGAGCCATTAATGAAGGTTGAAGATATTTCAGTTGATACATCTGATGTACAAATAGCAGGAGAAATAGTAAATGTGCCAGACCCAACAGAGCTTAAAAAATCAGGGAAATTCCTATTTTCATTTGATGTATATGATGGTACAAGCACAATAACTTGTAAGATATTTGTTCTTCCAGAAAAGAAAAAACGTGTGTCTTCAAAATTAAAAGTAGGAAATGGTGTAAAGGTCGGAGGAAGAGCAGCCTTTGATAATTTTGCTAAAGAAATTACAATTATTGCAAATACTGTAATCGAAGGGGAGCCACTAAAAAAGACTCAAAGAATGGATAATGCTGAGGTAAAAAGAGTTGAACTTCACATGCATACTCAAATGAGTCAAATGGACGCTGTAACACCGGTTAAAGATTTGATAAAAAGAGCTATGAAATGGGGAATGAAATCAATTGCCATAACAGACCACGGTGTTGTCCAATCTTTCCCAGATGCTCACAAAATGCTAGGATATGATAATAAAGATATAAAAGTTATATATGGTGTTGAAGCTTACTTAGTACCAGATAAAGACCCAATAGTAACAAGAAGTAAAGGACAAACTCTGGATGATACTACATATTGCGTATTTGACTTAGAGACAACAGGTATATCTTTTAGAACTGAAAAAATTACTGAAATAGGTATCATGAAGGTTAGAAATGGAGAAGTAATAGACAGTTTTGAAACATTTGTAAATCCGGAAAAGCCAATACCTATGAGAGTTCAAGAAATAACTCATATTACAGATGAAATGGTCAAAGATGCACCTACAATAGAAGAAATAATGCCTAAAGTATTGGAATTCTTTGGAGATTCAGTACTAGTTGCTCACAATGCAGATTTTGACACAAGCTTTATAAAATACAATTGTGACAGAATGGGATTAAAATTTGACAATACATATTTAGATACACTTCGCTTAGCAAAAGATTTATTCCCAGATTACAAAAAGTATAAATTAGGAATAATAGCTGAAAATTTAGGAATTAAAGTAGAAGTAGCACATAGAGCTTTAGATGATGTTGATACAACAGTAAAAGTATTTAATGTAATGTTAAAAATGCTTAAAGATAAAGGCATAAAAACATTAGAAGAAATGGACAAAGAAGAAGAAGGAAAAGCAAATTTCAAAAAGCTTAAGAGTTACCATGCAATTATTTTAGCCAAAGATTATGTTGGATTAAGAAACTTATATAGATTAGTTTCAATATCTCATGTTAGCTATTTTTACAAAAGACCACTAATACTAAAATCATTATTTAAAAAATATTCAGAAGGTTTAATATTAGGTTCTGCCTGTGATCAAGGAGAATTATATCAAGCAATACTTAATGGAAAATCTGATGAAGATATTGAGCAAATAGCTAGAGACTATGATTATCTAGAAATTCAACCAATAGGAAATGACGAGTATTTAGTTAGAAATGGTACACTTCAAAGTGATGAAGATTTAAAAAATATTGTTAGAAAAATAGTTGACTTAGGCGAGAAACTAGATAAACCAGTTTGTGCAACTTGCGATGTTCACTTTATGGACCCACAAGATGAAATATATAGAAGAATTTTGCAAGCTGGACAAGGTTATGATGATGCAGATATGCAAGCCCCTTTATACCTAAGAACAACTGAAGAAATGCTAGAAGAATTTTCTTATCTAGGAAAAGAAAAAGCTTATGAAGTAGTTGTAACAAATACTAATAAAATTTCAGATATGTGTGAAAGAATAAGTCCAATTTCACCAGAGAAATGTCCTCCACACATTCCGGGCTGTGAGGAAACTATTAAAAACATAGCATATGACAGAGCACATGAATTATATGGAGACCCACTTCCAGAAATAGTACAATCAAGACTAGATAAAGAACTAGATTCTATTATAAAAAATGGATTCTCAGTTATGTACATAATTGCTCAAAAACTGGTTTGGAAGTCTAATGAAGATGGCTACATAGTTGGTTCAAGAGGTTCTGTTGGTTCTTCATTTGTTGCTAATATGACCGGTATAACAGAAGTAAACTCACTTCCACCACATTATAGATGCCCAAAATGTAAATATTCAGACTTTACAGATTATGGCGTAAAAAATGGATTTGACTTACCAGACAAAATTTGTCCTAAATGTGGACATCCATTAGATAAAGACGGAATGGACATACCTTTCGAAACATTCCTTGGATTTAATGGAGATAAAGAGCCAGATATCGACTTAAACTTCTCAGGAGAATATCAAGCAAAAGCACATAAATATACAGAAGTTATATTTGGCAAGGGAACTACTTTTAAAGCTGGTACAGTAGGTACAGTTGCAGATAAAACAGCCTTTGGATATGTTAAAAAATACTATGAAGAAAGAGGCATACCAGTAAGTAATGCAGAAGTTGGTAGAGTTGCAAAGGGCTGTACAGGTATAAAAAGAACTACTGGACAGCACCCTGGTGGAATTATAGTTGTACCAAAAGGTAGAGAAATATATGAATTTACACCAGTACAGCATCCAGCAGATGACCCTGAATCAGATATAATCACAACACACTTTGACTACCACTCAATAGACCAAAACTTACTAAAACTAGATATACTAGGTCATGATGATCCAACAGTTATTCGTATGCTTTATGATTTAACAGGATTTGACCCAACAAAAGTACCACTAGATGATAAAGCTACAATGTCAATATATTCATCAACTGAAGGCTTAGGAGTTACACCGGAGCAAATACATTCAGAAGTTGGTACATATGGAATTCCTGAATCAGGAACAAAATTTGTTAGAGGAATGCTTAAAGATACAAAACCAACAACTTTTGAGGAATTACTTAGAATTTCTGGTTTATCTCATGGTACTGACGTTTGGCTAGGAAATGCACAAGAATTAATAAACAATGGAACAGCAACATTAAGTGAAGTTATATGTACTCGTGATGATATAATGCTTTATTTAATAAAACAAGGACTAGAACCAAATACAGCATTCAAAATAATGGAGCTTGTACGTAAAGGAAAAGTTGCAAAAGAACCAGAAAAATGGGCTAAATTTAAAGCAACTATGGAAGAAAATAATGTTCCAAAATGGTATATAGATTCATGTAATAAAATAAAATACTTATTCCCTAAAGCCCATGCAGCAGCCTATGTTACAAATGCATTTAGAATAGCTTGGTTTAAAGTACATATTCCTAAAGCTTACTATTGTGCATATTTCTCAATAAGAGCAGATGCTTTTGATAGTGATATAATGTGCCATGGAAAAGAAAAAGTAAAAAATGAAATGAAAAGAATAGAGCTTTTAGGACAAAATGCTACTCAAAAAGATAGTGCAATGTATGAAACTTTGGAAATTGTAAACGAAATGTATGAAAGAGGAATAAGTTTCTTACCAATCGATTTATATGAATCAAGTGCAACTAGGTTTAGAATGGAAGATGAAGGAATAAGACCACCACTTAATAGTATTCCTGGATTTGGAACAGTTGCAGCACAAGGTGTTGAAGAAGCAAGAAAAGATGGAGAATTTATGTCAATAAATGACCTAAAACTTAGAGCAAAACTTGGAAAAAGTGGTATAGAAATGCTTTCAAATGCAGGTTGCCTAAAAGGAATGAGTGAAAGCAATCAGATGAGTCTATTTGCGTAAAATTAAATTTTTTTAAAATCCTCAAATATACATTCTTTCACATTTCACTTCGCGGTTCGTTCGGTCAAGCCTCTACTCAGCGCTCGCACGTTACGCTCCGCTCCTACGTCGCCTACGCTCACTTGAAATGCTCAAGAACATATATTTGAGAATTCTTATAAAGAAAGGAATTTAAAATGTTAAATTTTATTATAGGATATTTAATAGTAATAAATATTGTGCCAATGATTTTAATATATGTAGACTATACATTTAATTTAAAAATTAAAGAAGATGTATTAGACTTTATATACATATTAATTGCATTATTTGGTGGAGGTATAGGCATTAGCGTAACTTCAAAAATGTTTGGATATAAACGAGATTCGAAGACAATGAAGAGATGGGTTCCATTTATAATTTTTGTGCAAATAGTGATAATCATATTTCTTTTATTTAGATTTGACAAATGGGAACTCACTTAGAATAAAAGCCACATTCTTTTAAGAAAAGAAGTATGAATATTAGTGCTAAGAAGTATCGGAAATTTCATAACTACTTATACCTTGACAAACACTTGCAAAAGTTATACAATAATATTGCGTTGAAAGAGAAAAAATGTAAAAGTTGTTTATAGAGAGTAAGTGATGGTGGAATGCTTACAGCAAATATACATGGGGAGCTCTGGAGCTAATTTAATAAGAATTAAGGTGGGCTATTTAAGCCAATTAGGGTGGAACCGCGTAAGCATATAAGCTTTCGTCCCTAGCTACTATGTAGTTAGGAACGAAGGCTATTTTTGTATTTGGGTACAGCCTTTAGGAAACCTCACGAAAACAAAAATAATTTCTAACTACAAATTAAAGCCAAAAGGCAAGAAAGGGAGGAATTTTTATGGTAAAAGACATGGAAACAATAGTTAACCTTTGCAAATCGAGAGGATATATTTATCCTGGTTCAGAAATTTATGGAGGTTTAGCAAACACTTGGGATTACGGTCCTTTAGGTGTTGAGTTAAAAAACAATGTAAAAGCACTTTGGAGAAAGAAATTTATACAAGAAAAGAAAGATATAGTAGGACTAGATGCAGCAATACTTATGAATCCTGAAACATGGGTTGCATCAGGTCATTTAACTAGCTTTTCAGACCCACTAATTGATTGCAAAGAATGTAAAACTAGACATAGAGCAGATAAGCTAATTGAAGAATGGGCACATGAAAATAAACAAGACATAATTGCAGATGGTTGGACAGATGAGCAAATGGTAAAATTTATTGAGGATAATAAAATACCTTGTCCTAATTGTGGAAAAACAAATTTTACAAGTATTCGTAAATTTAATTTAATGTTTAAAACATTCCAAGGCGTTACTGAAGACAGTACAGCAACAGTATATTTAAGACCAGAAACAGCACAAGGTATATTTGTAGATTTTAAAAATGTTTTAAGAACTACAAGAAAGAAAATGCCAATGGGTATTGCACAAATAGGTAAAGCTTTTAGAAATGAAATAACACCAGGAAACTTTACATTTAGAACTCGTGAATTTGAACAAATGGAGTTAGAATTTTTCTGTAAACCGGGAACAGATTTAGAATGGTTCAAATACTGGAAAGAATTTTGCGAAAATTGGTTATTAAGCTTAGGCATGAAAAAAGAAAATATTAGGCTTAGAGACCATTCAAAAGAAGAACTTATATTTTATAGTAAAGCCACAACAGATATAGAATTCAATTTCCCATTTGGTTGGGGCGAATTATGGGGTATAGCAGATAGAACAGATTATGATTTAACACAACATATGAATCATTCAAAACAAGATTTAAGCTACCTAGACTCAGAAACAAATGAAAGATATGTACCATATGTTATTGAGCCATCACTTGGTGCAGATAGAGTAACTTTAGCATTTTTATGCAACGCATATGATGTAGAAGATTTAGGAGAAGGAGACTCAAGAGTTGTACTTCACTTGCATCCAGCCTTAGCCCCATACAAAGTAGCAATCTTACCTTTATCTAAAAAGCTTGGAGATAAAGCAAATGAAATATTTGACAAATTATCTAAGAGCTTTAGTTGTGATTATGATGAAGCAGGTTCAATAGGTAAAAGATATAGAAGAGAAGACGAAATTGGTACACCATACTGCTTAACAGTTGACTTTGATACTTTAGAAGATAATCAAGTTACAATAAGAGATAGAGATACAATGGAGCAAGTTAGAATTCCAATAGATGAAGTAGAAAATTATATAAATGAAAAAATTGAATTTTAAAGTTTCATAATTTTAAAAAAGTCCTAATATATGTGGCTTACGTATATTGGGACTTTTTTTAATTGTATTTCTTATTTTATCATCAATTGGCATTCCTCCACATATAATATATGGGAGGAATTTTTTTATGTGTGGAATTGTAGGTTTTACAAATTATGACGGAAATATGCGAAATGAGGAAGCTGGGAGGGTGCTTTCAAATATGAATAATACTTTAAGCAAAAGAGGTCCAGATGAGAATGGAATATATATCAAAGAAGATATTTGCATAGCTCATAGAAGGCTTATTGTAATTGACCCAGAGGGCGGAAAACAGCCAATGATTTGTAAATATTTAGGAAATACTTATGTTATTACATATAATGGACAAATATATAATACTAAGGAACTTAGAAAAACACTTATTGATAGTGGATTTACTTTCGAAGGACATTGTGATACAGAAGTGCTTTTAAAAGCATTTATATATTATGGATATAATGTAGTAAATCACTTAAATGGTATTTTTGCTTTTGCAATATGGAATGAAGGAAAAAAAGAACTATTTTTAGCGAGAGACCATTTTGGAGTAAAGCCTTTGTTTTATTCAATAAAAGATAACCAGTTAATATTTGCTTCAGAAATAAAGGCTTTATTTGAGTATCCAAGTATTTATCCCAAAATAGACGAACAAGGAATTGCAGAATTATTTGGAATTGGTCCTGCTCATACACCGGGAGTAGGAGTGTTTAAAGGAATAGAGGAGTTAAAACCAGCAAATTATTTGGTTTTCAATAGAAGCGGAGTACGAATAAAAGAATATTGGAAATTAAAAAGCAGAATGCATACCGATGATTTTGCTACAACGTGTTCTACTGTAAAAGAATTGCTGACTGATGCAATAGAAAGGCAACTTGTATCAGATGTGCCACTTTGTACATTTTTATCAGGGGGCTTAGACTCAAGCATAATAACTTTGTATAGTGCAAATTATTGCAGAAAACACGATTTGCCAATGATTAATACCTACTCAGTAGACTATGTAGACAATGATAAAAACTTTCAAAAAACAGATTTTCAGCCTAATTCAGATAGTGATTATATAAACTTAATTACAAATAAACTTGGAACTAAGCATCATACAATTTATCTAGATACACCAGAGCTTGTAGATAGCTTAAAAGAAGCTATGATAGCAAGAGATTTGCCCGGTATGGCAGATGTAGACTCATCACTTTTATTGTTTTGTAAAGCAGTAAAAAAAGAAGCAACAGTATCAATAATGGGAGAATGTGCAGATGAGATATTTGGAGGATATCCATGGTTCTTTAGAGAAGATGCATTGTCTAGTGGAACATTCCCTTGGTCTATAAACATATCTGGAAGACAGCATTTGCTAAATCCAGAATTACAAGAAAAAATAGACTTAAAAGAATATATAGATTATAGATATAATGAGAGTTTAAATGAAGTAGAATTGTTAAATGTAGACTCAAAAGAAACAAAAGAAAAGAGAAAAATAACATATTTGACAATGAATTGGTTTATGCAAACATTATTAAGTAGAACAGATAGAATGGGAATGTATAATGGATTTGAACTAAGAGTGCCATTTTGTGATTATAGGTTAGCTGAATATGTATGGAATATACCTTGGGAAACTAAGGCTCTGCACGGCAGAGAAAAAGGACTACTTAGATACATTATGAAAGATGAACTTCCAAAAGAAATAGTAGATAGAAAAAAGAGCCCATATCCTAAAACATGGAATCCAACATATTTGAAAAAGGTAAAAGGTATGCTAACTGAAATAATGCAAAATCCTGAATCTCCAATAACCAGTTTATTAAATAAAGATGATATAATGGAAATATTAAATACTGATGGAAAGTCTTTTTCAAGACCTTGGTTTGGGCAACTTATGACTGGACCACAGCTTATGGCATATTTATGCCAAGTAAATATGTGGCTTGAAACATATAAGCCGGAGATTGAAATTTAGTTTACCACAAAAGTTTGAAATAAAACACCACAAATCTTTGCAATAAAACACCACAAAAGTTTGAAACAAAATGCCACAAAATATTGAAATAAATTTAACAATATGTTATAATAAAACTAGAAATTTATAAGCAGATTTGAGGAGGTTTTATGAAATACATTAATAGAATTGTAGATAAGCAAATAGAAGAAAAGTTATCAATTGTGGGAGCAGTTGTTATAAAAGGCCCTAAATGGTGCGGAAAAACAACCAGTGCTAAGAGAGTAGCAAAAAGCATATTGGAAATGCAAAATCCAGATTTACAAGATAATTATGTAGAACTTGCAAATACAAAGCCATCATTGCTATTAGAAGGAGAAAAGCCTAGATTGATTGACGAATGGCAAATAGCACCTAAGCTATGGAATGCTGTTAGATATGCTGTAGATGAAGCGGGGACGGCAGGACAATACATTCTTACAGGCTCAGCAACTCCAAAAGAGGATGACAATATGCATAGTGGTGTTGGAAGGTTTGCTTTTGTAACAATGAAGCCTATGACATTATTCGAAAGTGGCGACTCAAACGGAAAAATTTCATTAAAAGCTATTTTAGATGGCGATAGAAACATAGATGGCATAAAAACTGATTTAGACTATGAAAAAATTGCGTATGTGCTTTGTAGGGGAGGTTGGCCAGCTTCTATAAATTTGCCAGAGAAGGAAGCATTAGAAATAGCTAAAAATTATATAGATGTATTGTGCGAATCTGATATATCTAAGGTAGATGGAATAAAAAGAAACCCAACACTTGCCAGAAATATTTTAAAAGCATATGCTAGGCAAGTTTCTACAATTGACTCAGATCAATCGTTATTTGAAGATGTAAAAGCAAATTATGCAGATATTAGTGAAAGAACTATAATTGATTATTTAGATGTACTAAAAAAACTATATATAATACAAGAAATAGAAGCATGGAATCCTAATATAAGAAGTAAAACAGCAATTAGAACATCACCAAAAAAGAGCATGATCGATCCGTCTTTAGCAGTTGCAGCACTTGGATGTTCACCTAAAGAAATTATGATAGATATAAAAACTTATGGTCTGTTATTTGAAAACTTAGTAAATAGAGACTTGAGTGTATATGCTAACTCAATTGGAGGAACATTAAATCATTATAGGGATAGATATAATTTGGAGTGTGATAATGTTATACATTTTGAAGATGGAAGATATGCTTTAGTAGAAGTTAAACTTGGCGGAACTAAAATAAAGGAAGCAGAAGAACATTTAATAACTTTAAAAAATCTAATTCTTGAAAATGAACCTAGAATTGGGGCACCTGCCTTTATGATGATTATTACAGGAACAGAGATGGCATACAATATGGATAGTGGTGTAATGGTTGTACCTATTGGTTGTCTTAAAAATTAGGACCGAAGTGGGGTTAATTTTGCTGGTTTGATCATTTTCGTATCCTCACGAAAATGATCTTTTGTCTTAAATAAATATAGAAACTTCTAAAATATAGAAACTTCTAAAATTTAAAAAATTGACAAAACATAGGAATAATGTTAAAATAATAATGTAAGCAAGTTGGTTTTTTAGTAATCGATTTAAATACTATTATCATAAGGAGGTATAATTACTATTATGAGAGAATCGATTTAAAATTAAAAGTTCTTTTCGTCTTATTGCACAACACAAAGGAGAAAAAATTATGATGGACTACTTTGCCCCAGCTTCTACAGTGAAAGAGGACACGATTACACCTCAATTTGATCTGATTATGGAAGAAATTAAGGACAGAAAGGATTTGATGAGTTCTCCAAAGGAAAATTATACTTACCTTACAGGTTACCCCGTGTTTCCGGAAGGTGGCGAATGGGAACCTTCTGAAAAAAAAATCACGCATTTTAATATTCTTCCTGAAGTTCGAGAAATGTTAATTGAAAACGGCTTTGATATTACTATTTACCGTGATAAAAATCCTGATGAAGTTTCATGGGAACATTTTCAAGAAGGAAGAAAAGGGATTATTACTTATAAAGATACGAAGATATTAACGCTTAAAGAAAAAGTAGAGTATGTATTAGGCGCTAACACAACGTATTTAGCAAATTTAGATTGGAGTCATTATAAGGAAGCGATTAAAAGAATTGATAAAAGTAAAAACGAAGGTGAACTAAAGTGTTATTGGTACAAAATTGTTGTTTCACATAAAGTTGCTGAGGCACTCTCAATCTTGGGATATGATGTAACTTTATGTTATGGAGATGAAGATTCATGTTATACACTTATTGATTGGAGTAAATCTAAGGCAGAAAGGATTGGTGTTATTGAGGAAAAGGGTGACAAGGGTAAGTATTGGTATTGTGATCCTGAATTTAAAAGGTGGTGTAAAGGTAGCCTTTCATAAACGGAACTTTTAATAGAAAAATGCGTTTAGAACTGAAAAATATTAGTTTTAAACGCATTTTTGAAATTTATTAATAACAAAAATCGGTTTTAAGACGTTTTTATTTTTATGTGGCTTGAAACATATAAGCCAGAGATTGAGGTGTAAGATTTTATACAATTGGAAAAAATCAACTTATCATTAAAAAAGCTCCCCACCAAGAGGTGGTGAGACTGCGACTAAAGATTATTCCCAAGAAATATTATAACCAGTTTGTTTTCTTTAAGTTCCATTATTTTTGCTTTTTCAAATTCCATAAATATCACTCCTTCTAAATTACTCATAATAGCATATTTACAACTTATATTACTATATTATTTACTACATTTATTACAATTTATATGATATTACTGTTATATGAGTATATGATATTTCGTCTAATATGCCAAGTAGATTATTGTGATTGACATTTGTTTTATAAAAGTATAAAATTTAGGCAGTTAAATAGAAATATAATTATATTTCTATGCATAAGAATACCTATATGAGGTGATATTTATGATTAAATTTACAAAAATGGAAGGGCTAGGTAATGACTATGTTTATGTAGATTGCACAAAGCAAGATATAGAAAATGCGTCAAACCTAGCTAAAATTATAAGTGATAGGCATTTTGGAGTTGGTTCAGATGGTCTAATACTTATAAAATCAAGCAAGAAGGCAGATTTCAGAATGCAAATGTTTAATAGTGATGGAACAGAAGCTGAAATGTGTGGAAATGGAATTAGATGCGTTGGAAAATACGTATATGATAAGGGGCTAACAGACAAAACTACTTTAAAAATTGAAACCCTTGCGGGAATTAAAGTACTTAATTTGAATGTAGAAGGTGGAAAAGTTAAGACTGTAAAAGTAGATATGGGAGAGCCAATACTAGACTATAAGCTAATTCCAGCAAAAGACGGAAAAGTATATAAATCAAAAGATGGAATAAAATTTTATAAAGTTAATATAAATATAGAAGGAGATTTAAAAGAACTTACTTGTGTTTCTATGGGAAATCCTCATGGAATAGATTTTGCAAATAATATTGAAAAATTAAAAATTGAAAAATTTGGACCTATAATAGAAGTAGATGAGCATTTTCCTAATAAAGTAAATGCTGAATTTATTGAGATTTTAGACAAGCACAATATTAAAATGAGAGTTTGGGAAAGAGGAGCAGGAGAAACACTTGCTTGTGGTACAGGTGCTTGTGCATCTGTTGTTGCAAGCTTTTTAAATGGATATACAGAAAGAAATGTAACAGTAGAGCTTCTTGGAGGTAAGTTAGAAATTGAATGGAATAAAGAAGATAACCATGTATATATGACAGGACCTGCTGAAACTGTTTTTGAAGGCGAATTTGATGAGAGTAATTTATAATTTTAAGTAACTACTAATATACATTGAAATGCCATATATATTGGTGCGTAAGAAAAAATTACAAAGATTTTAAGAAAGGATAAATTAGTATGATAAAAATAAATGAAAATTTTGAAAAAATAGAAGCAAGTTACCTTTTCTCTACTGTTGCAAAAAAAGTAGCTGAATTTCAAAAAAATAATCCAGATAAAAAAATTATAAAATTAGGAATTGGAGATGTAACAAGACCACTTCCTAAAGTTTGCATAAATGCTATGAAAAAAGCAGCAGACGAAATGGGAGATGCTGCAACATTTAGAGGATATGGTCCAGAGCAGGGATATGGCTTTTTAAGAAATGCCATTGTAGAAAATGAATATAAAGGATTAGGAATAGAAGCTGATGAAATATTTGTATCAGATGGAGCAAAATGTGATTGTGGCAATATAGTAGATTTATTTGCAAAAGATAATAAAGTTGCTGTAGCAGACCCAGTATATCCTGTATATGTTGATACAAATGTAATGGCAGGAAGAACAGGAAATTATAAAGATGGAAAATATGAAGGACTAATTTATATGCCAATGACAGAAGAAAACAATTTTAAGCCAGAGCTTCCTAAAGAAGTTCCAGATATAATCTATCTATGTTTTCCAAATAATCCAACAGGAGCAGTGCTTACAAAAGAAGAACTAAAAGTTTGGGTAGATTATGCAAAAGAAAATAAAAGTATTATTCTTTTTGATGCTGCATATTGTGCGTTTATATCTGAGCCAAATATTCCAAAAAGCATATATGAAGTAGAAGGTGCAAAAGACGTAGCAATAGAATTTAAAAGTTATTCAAAAACAGCCGGATTTACAGGAGTTAGATGTGGATACGCCGTTATCCCTAAAACTGTTTATGGATATGATGATGAAGGTAAAAAAGTAGAATTAAATAAACTATGGAATAGAAGAACTTGCACTAAATTCAATGGAACTCCATACATAACACAAAGAGGTGCAGAAGCAATTTATACAAAAGAAGGACAGAAAGAAATAAAGGAAAATATAAACTATTACAAAGAAAATGCAAAAATAATATTAGAAGGACTAAAAGAAATAGGAATAAAAGCATATGGAGGAGTAAACTCACCTTATGTATGGCTAAAAACACCAAATAATATGAAGTCTTGGGACTTCTTTGATATGCTCTTAGAAAAAGCAAATATAGTAGGAACACCTGGAGAAGGCTTTGGACCAAGTGGAGAAGGATATTTTAGATTAACAGCATTTGGAACTAAAGAAAACACAATAGAGGCGATGGAAAGAATTAAAGAAAAATTGAATAAATAATTGCTATTTTGCTAAAAATGTAATATAATTAAAAAGAATTTGCTAAAATTTTGAAAGGAAGATGAATATGATAGGCTCAGGACTTGACATTGGTATAGACTTAGGAACAGCTACTGTTGTAGCTTGTGTAAAAGGAAAAGGTATAGTACTAAGAGAACCATCAGTCGTAGCAATAAATAAAGACACAAAAGAAGTTTTAGCGGTAGGAAAAGAAGCAAGAAAAATGATAGGTAGAACACCTAATAATATAGAAGCAATTAGACCTCTTAGAGATGGTGTAATTTCAAGCTTTACGGCAACATCAAAAATGCTTAAATATTTCATTAATAAAGCCTGCAGTAAAAACAAGTTTGGAGGCTTTAGAATGATGATTTGCGTGCCTTCACAAATTACAGAAGTTGAAAAAAGAGCTGTAATAGATGTTGCAATGCAAGCAGGTGCAAAAAAAGCATATTTAATTGAGGAACCTGTTGCAGCAGCAATTGGTGCAGGAATAGACATAGCAAAACCATGTGGAAATTTAGTAGTAGATATTGGTGGAGGAACTACTGATATAGCTGTAATATCAATTGGTGGATCAGTTATAAGTACATCACTTAAAGTTGCGGGAGATAAGTTTGACCAAAATATCATAAAATACATTAAAAAGAAATATAATGTGCTTATTGGAGATAGAACAGCAGAAGAAATTAAAATGGAAATAGGATGTGTTTATCCAAGAAAAGAAGATACATCAATGGAGGCTAGAGGAAGAAACTTAGATACGGGCCTTCCTGTAACAATAAAAATTAAATCATCAGAAATAATGGAAGCTCTAATAGAACCTGCTATGCAAATAGTTGATGCAGTTAAAAGCGTTTTAGAAAAAACTCCTCCAGAGCTTACAGCAGATATTAGTGATAGAGGTATATATATGACAGGCGGAGGAAGCCTTCTATATGGATTAGACAAGCTATTACATGAAACAACAGGAATAAATGTAATGATTGCACAAGATGCTATATCATGTGTTGCAATAGGAACAGGTAAAGCTTTAGACAATTTAGACGCACTAGATGCCAAGGCTAGAAAGTAGGTGGTTTTATTGAATAGAACTAAAAGAAAAATATTCGAAACATCTATGAAGTTATTTGCAGAAAAAGGATATGATGGTACAAGTATAGAAGAAATAACATCAGAAGTAGGAGTAGCAAAAGGAACACTTTACTATCATTTTTCTAGTAAAGAAGAAATTTTTAATTTCTTAATTGAAGAAGGAATGAACTTGCTTAAAAATAGTATAAAAATTAAAATAGATAAGCAAGACAAATACATAGATAAAATTAGAGCAATAGTTTTAATTCAAATAAAAATAATTGTTAAGTATGAAAACTTTATGACAATTGTACTTAGTGAAGTATGGGGAAACAGCCCTAGAAGCAATACTTGTAAAAAATATCTTATTGAATATTTAGAAATAGTAAAAAAGATTGTTCAAGAAGGCATTAATAACGAGGAAATAAAACCATATAGTGCAGATATAATTACATCAGAGATTTTTGGACTAGCATGTTCTAGTCTTCTACAAAAGAAAACTAAAGAAATAAAGGTTGATGAGCTATTTAAGGATTTGGACAAAAGTTATGTGCAAAGTTTAAAAGTTAATAAATAATATGTAAATAGCTCTCTTGTTAGCTTCGCTGCGCTAATTGCTCCAAAACATATATTGAAGCTTATTAAAAAAGATAGTAATAAAAAAGGAGTAAAATCATGAATATTAATTTTAAAATGCCAAAATTAAAATTTAGAAAAATTAAAATGGACACAGTAGAAGATTTAGAAAATGTTGACATCGATTATGAAAAAATGAAGAAAGAAAACCAAAAGCAAAAAAGAACAGAACCATATGAAACAACAAATTATAAAACTGTTAAAGAGTTTTTTACAAAGTCTATTAATGAATTCAGTGAAAGACCTTGTATATTAGAAAAACCAGATCATAAAGAACCATATAAAACTTATACATATAAAGAATTTGGCGATGATGTTATTGCACTTGGAACAGCAATGATAAAATTGCTTAATTTAAAAGACAAAAAAGTAATTATAATTGGCGAAACACAATATGATTGGTATATTTCATATATGGCGATGCTTACAGGAGTTGGCATTGCAGTACCAGTAGATAGGGAGCTTCCACTAAATGAATTAGAAAATGTGGTTAGAAGATCAAGAGCCTCTGCTATTATCTATTCACCAAAAAAAGAAGATGATGTAAAGAAAATAAGAGAAACAATTCCAGAAGTTGAGTATTTTATTGAAATGAAATCAGACAAAGACTTAGATGGCAAAGATGTAGGAATTAACTACTTAATAGATAATGGAAAAAGAATAGTTAATTCAGGTGACAATTCTTTTATGGATATAGAAATAGATCCAGAAGAAT
>CAMMFK010000024.1 GCA_946496115.1 uncultured Clostridium sp. | reverse complement strand
TTCAAGATAAAGTTACATTAGGCAGCCCGAGCAAAGCTCGTGGCATGTGGCGAAGTCACTTTTCTTATATCTTTTAATATTAAATATAAAAAAGTACTTGTAAATTTTTTTTCAATAATATAAAATAATATAAACAAATCTTTTAAAGGGAGATTAACAATGGATAAAAATAATTTTAATACGAATTATTGGGATAATAAAGAAACTAAAGAAAATGAAAATTATAATAATAAAATTTTTGAAACAGGGCGAAAAATAAATTCAGTAGAAAGAATTTTAAGTAATTTTAATATAATTATTAAATTGATTTTAATTTTTCTTGCAATAACTATATTTATAGGCATAATTGCATTGCTAGTATACCGTTGGGGGCTTGTATATAGAGCTTTGCACATAGAACCAAAAGAAGCTTTAGAAGATAAGTATAATATAAGATTAAATGAAATTTCTGATAATACAGACTCTAGAGGGAATGGTACATATGTGTTTGGAGTCGATGATGATACACAGATTCAGTTTAATGCATTAGAAGATTGGTCAAGATTATCAGATGACTATGAAGACAACTGTCAAAAATATTATTATGATAATTGGGAAAATAGTAATAAAGACATAGTAAAAACGAAAACATCGTATGAAAATAATATATTATTAAATTTTGAACAGTATATTGAAATAGAAAATGAAGACGAAATAGAAAATGCAGTAAGACTATTATATGATTTTGTAATATCAGCTCAAAATAAATTTTCTACAGAATGGAATTTATACTTAGAAATAGATAATAACAAAATAAGTCTTTTTGATTCAGACGAGATAGATATTAATCAAGAAATTAAAAAAGCTGAAGAAGAGTATAGAAGTCTTCTAAACTCAAATGTTAGTAATGAAGAAAGAAATGAGATAAATAATAGAATAAGCAATGAAACTAATAATTTAAATGTATTAATGTGACATTTAAGGCAAAAAGTGATGCGATTAACATAAGGTTTGGTGCCAGACTTCTACCGTGTAAGGGGATAATTCCCATCTTTCGAAACGGGCTGTCAGTATGTAAGAGTACTGCCAGCTCGTTTTTTCGCAAATTTAACAAAAAGTCTTGACAAACAGCCTTTTAGTTTGTATAATATATAAGTGACTTAAGAAAGAGAAAATAATATAGATAAATATGCATAAGGAGGGATAAAAATGGCACAACCAAAAAGAAGATGGTCAAAAGCTAGAACTCATACAAAAAGATCTACATGGAAATTAGAAAACAAAAATTTAGTTGAATGCCCACATTGCCACGAATTAATAATGCAACACAGAGTATGCCCAAGTTGTGGTTACTACGATGGAGTTGAAATAATTTCTAAAAAAGCTAACTAATTAAGATTTTAAGAAAGAGGTGAACTTAAATGAAGACAGGAATACACCCAGAATACCAAGAAGCAACAATAACATGTGCTTGCGGAAATGTAATGAAAACAAATTCAACAAAAAAAGATTTAAAAGTTGATGTTTGCTCAAAATGTCATCCATTTTGGACAGGTAATTTAAGAAAAGAAACAACTGGTGGTAAAGCAGATAAATTTAAGAAGAAATATGGTTTAGCATAATTTAGCTTATGTTATTCATATATAAATTTTAAATAATAGAAGGTTATTAAATGTCTAGACAAAAAGTATAAAACTCTGTAACTAAAATGTTGCAGAGTTTTTGTTTTTGTGGTAAAATGTATTCACGTGTAAAGCTATAAAAGCTTGAAAACAAAACAAAAAAGATATAAATCAAATACAAAACGACCAATATCAAAAAGACAAAATATTTATAATTATTAAAATTAAACATTTATAGATAAAAAATTATTCAAATAAAAATTTAGCAATACTGGAAGGAACAGACAAAATGAAAATCATAAAAATGCAAGATACATACATAAGCAAAATAAAACAAACTAATAAAAACGGAAAATATGCAGTACTAACTATGGGTTGCCAGTTAAATGAAAATGATTCTGAAAAAATATCTGGTATGCTTGAAGAGTCAGGTTATACAAAAACAGATGACTTAGCAAAAGCAAATGTTATAGTTTTTAATACTTGTTGTGTTAGAGAAAATGCAGAAGACAGATTATTTGGAAAGCTTGGTGAAGTTAAAAAGTACAAGGAAAACAATGGTACTATTATAGCAATCGGTGGTTGTATGATGCAGGAAAAGCATATAGTAAATAAGCTTAAGCAAAGTTATCCATTTGTAGATATTGTATTTGGTCCACACACTATGCAAGACTTTCCAAAAGATTTATATAATAGTATAATAGAAAATAAAAAGATTGAGGACATATTAGACATAGATGGCAATATTATTGAAGGTATGCCAATTGTAAGAGATGACAGCATAAAAGCATCAGTTGCAATAATGAATGGATGTAATAATTTTTGTACATATTGCATTGTTCCATATGTAAGAGGTAGAGAGCGTAGTAGAAATCCTCAAGACATATATAATGAAGTTTTAGATTTAGCTAAGAATGGCTACAAAGAAATAACTTTACTAGGCCAAAATGTTAATTCATATTTAGTAAGCGAAAGAAAACAGAATGAAAATTTAAACCTCACCGTAAAAAAAGAAAATGGTGAAGAAGTAGAAGTAAATTCGTTTGCAAAATTATTAAGATTAATAAACACAATAGATGGTATAGAAAGAATTAGATTTATATCACCACACCCAAAAGATTTTACAGATGATGTAATAGATAGCATAAGGGATTGTGACAAGGTTTGCAATTTAATTCATTTACCACTACAATCAGGAAGTACAAATGTGTTAAAAGCCATGAACCGCAAATACACAAAAGAACAATACTTAAATCTCGTAGAAAAAATCAAGGCCAAAATACCAAATATACAATTTTCTACAGATATTATAGTAGGATTTCCGGGAGAAACAGAAGAAGATTTTGAAGATACTTTAGATGTAGTAAAAAAAGTAGGATATGAGCAAATATTTATGTTTATATACTCAAGAAGAGTAGGCACAGTTGCTGATAAAATGGAAAATCAAATAGATGAAAAAGTAAAACACGAAAGATTTAATAGACTAAAATCTCTAGCAGAAAAAATAATAGAAGAAGGCAATAAAAAATATGTAGGTACAGTTCAAAAGGTTTTAGTTGAAGGAAAAAGCAAAACGAATGATAAAATATACACAGGAAGAACTGAAACAAATAAGGTAGTAAATTTTGAAGGAAATGACAATCTAGTAGGAAAAGTAATACCACTTAAAATAGTTTCAGAACATATGTGGTATTTAAAGGGTGAATACGAAAACTGATAAAAATTCACACAGGTGCAAATGTGTATATTTATAAAATGCATTACTATAATGAAAACAAGATTCGGAGGAAAAAGTCGTGTCAGAAATAATTGAAAAAGAAGAAAGAAACCAAGAAATATTTGAAAAAAATGATGGTGAAATAAATGGAATTGATTTAAAAAAAGTTTCACCAATGATGCAACATTATTTACAAACTAAAGAAAAATACAAAGACTGTGTACTATTTTACAGATTAGGCGATTTTTATGAAATGTTTTTTGATGATGCAATAAACGTATCAAGAGAGCTTGAACTTACACTTACAGGAAAAGATTGCGGTTTAGAGGAAAGAGCACCAATGTGCGGTATACCATATCACGCAGCAGAAGGATATATTGCTAAACTTATAGAAAGAGGCTACAAAGTAGCTATTTGTGAACAACTTGAAGATCCTAAATTTGCGAAAGGTATTGTAAAAAGAGATGTTATTAAAGTAGTAACACCTGGTACAGTTGTTGAAAGTACATTGCTAGAAGATAAAAAGAACAATTACATAATGTCAATATATAAAGAGGGAATATACTTTGGTTTAGCAGTTTGTGATATTTCAACTGGTGATTTTTATGCAACAGAAATAAGAGACGAGAACAATTTTGCAAAATTGATAGATGAAATTTCAAGATATAATCCATCAGAATTAGTAATAAATAAAATGATTAGCGAAAGTGCAGAAGAACTGGCATATATAAAGCAAAGATTCAACTGCTTTATATCAGTTGTAGAAGACTTTGATAGCGATTATCAAAAAATAGATAGAGAATTTGATTTAAGAGATGACAAAGGAGAAAGCTTATCAAGTATAAAAACTAAGCTATTCGCTGTTTCTGCCATAAATGGACTTATGTATTATATAGAAGATACTCAAAAGTCAAAATTAGAAAACTTAAATCAAATAACAATTTACAATACAACAAAGTATATGTCTCTTGACTTAAATGCTAGAAGAAACTTAGAACTTACAGAAAAAATGAGAGACAAATCTAAAAAAGGAACTTTGCTTTGGGTACTAGATAAAACAGATACATCAATGGGGGGAAGACTTCTTAGAAGATGGATAAGCGACCCTCTTATAGATGTAAAAGATATAAATAAAAGACTTGAAGCAGTAAAAGAGCTTAAAGATAGCAAAATGCTTAGAGATGATTTATGCTTAGCTTTAAAAAATGTTTATGATATAGAAAGACTAGCTGGCAAAATTTCTTATGGAACTGCAAATGCTAGAGATTTAGTAACTTTAAAAAATTCAGTTCATCAATTGCCAGAAATAAAGAACTTGCTTGCAAGCACACAAGCACCAATGCTTCAAGAAATGTATCAAGGATTGGATGTACTAGAAGATATCTATACTTTAGTAGATACAGCAATTTTAGATGACCCACCAATGAGTGTAAAAGAAGGTGGCCTTATAAAAAAAGGTTATGATGAAACAATAGATGAGCTTTTAGACGCTACTACAAATGGTAGAAAGTGGCTTGCAGAGTTAGAAGCAAGAGAGAAACAAGAAACAGGAATTAAAAATCTAAAAATAGGATATAACAAAATATTTGGATATTATATAGAAGTTAGCAAGTCTTTTGTTAAAATGGCACCAGAAAGATATATAAGGAAACAAACTTTAACAACAGGCGAAAGATACATAACAGAAGAACTTAAAAACTTAGAAAACCAAATAATCGGAGCACAAGAAAGAGTCGTAGCGTTAGAATATGACGCATTTGTTAAAGTAAGAAACACAATAGAACAAAGTGCAAAAAGATTGCAAACATCTGCTAGTATTATTGCTAAAACAGACGTATTATGCTCACTGGCAAAGGTTGCAGAAGAAATGAATTATTGTATGCCACAGGTAGACAATAGTGATGTTATAGACATAAAAGATGGCAGACACCCAGTTATAGAAAAAATGCTTCCAACAGGAGCATTTGTACAAAATGACGCATATTTAGATTCAAGTGAAAATAGACTGGACATAATTACTGGACCAAATATGGCTGGTAAATCCACATATATGAGACAAGTAGCTCTAATTACTTTAATGGCTCAAATAGGAAGTTTTGTACCAGCAAGAGAGGCTCATATAGGCATTGTAGACAAAATCTTTACAAGAGTTGGAGCTTCAGATGATTTAAGTATGGGCGAAAGTACTTTTATGGTTGAAATGATGGAGGTAGCAAGCATACTTAAAAATGCAACTAATAAAAGCTTAGTCATACTTGATGAAATAGGTAGAGGTACGTCAACATATGATGGGTTATCTATTGCTTGGGCTGTCGCTGAATATATTGCAAATAAAGAAGTTTGCGGTGCAAAAACATTATTTGCAACTCACTACCACGAATTAGTAGGATTAGAAAATAAACTAGAAGGTGTAAAAAACTTCCATGTTGCAGTAAAAGAAAAAGGCGAAGATGTAATCTTTTTAAGAAAAATATTGCCAGGTGGAACTGATGAAAGTTATGGCGTACACGTTGCTAAGTTAGCAGGTGTGCCAAAATCAGTTACAAAAAGAGCTAATGAAATATTAAAAACATTAGAAAGAAAAAGCATTATAAAAGACGCACCTAAAACTAAGGAAGAAAAGGCAAAGAGCGAAGGTCAAATGGATATGTTTAATTACAAACTAGCTGAAATAGCTCATGAGCTTGACCAAGTTAAACTAGAAGAAGTAACACCACTAGATGCATTGAATATTCTTTCAAAAATGAAAGAAAAAATGCAATAAATTATTACATCTGCGTTTCTAAGATAAAGACGTAACTTGACCGAGCTCTTTGTACACTTCGCTGTGCTAAAAGCTCCAGAACATATATTGAAACTTTTATAAAACAAAAGTAGCTGTGAATTGTAATAATGAATTAATCTGAAAAAACCACATATAATAATTAAAAAACGAAAGGAAGGAAACATATGAAAATATTTTATCACAATAATGAAGTAGGAGTACCAATGAAAGAGGCTAAAGTTATAGACCTTTTCAAGGACAATATAAAATTTTCAAAAAATAATATTGTTGCTTGTAGATGCAATAATGAAATAAAATCTTTAGAATATGTAATACAAGAGGGAGACAAAGTAGACCTAATAGATATTACTGACAAAGATGGAATGAGAATATATGTAAGAGGAGTATTATTTGTTATGGCTAAAGCTTTTGAAAAGCTATATCCAGAAGCAAAGATAAGTGTAAATTATCAACTTTCAAATGCAATGTTTTGCGAAGTTGAAAACGAGCCAATTACAGATGTAATGATTAAAAAAGTAAAAGATGAAATGACATCTATAATAGAAAAGAATTTACCTATAAAAAAAGTAATAATGGATAAAAAAGAAGCAGAAGAATTTTACGCAAAAGAAAATACTTTAAGAGGTAAACTTCAAGTTGAAAATAAAGAAAAAAATACAGTTTCTTTATATTTCTGTGAAGATTATTACAACTATTTCTATGGAGTTATGCCAATTTCTACAGGATTTATGAAGTTATTTGACATAAAAAAGTACAAAGATGGATTTATAGTAAGATATCCAAATAGAAAAAATGCAAATGAACTAGGTGAGTTTGTAGAGACAAAGAAATTGCAAGCTACTTTAGAGGAGTACGACGATATTAATAGACTAATGCATATTAGTACAATAAAAGATTTAAATGACAATATAGAACAAGGAAAAGTATCTGAAACTGTACTTACAGCAGAAGCATTACACGAAAAGAAGATTGCTCAAATAGCAGACAGAATAGCAGATAAAAGAAATGTAAAAATGGTACTAATTGCAGGACCTTCTTCATCAGGAAAAACTACATTTGCAAAGAGATTAGGCATACAGTTAAAACTTCATGGACTAAATCCTGTAACAATAGGAACAGATAATTACTTTGTAGAAAGATCTGAAACTCCAAAAGACGAAAATGGCGAGTATGATTTTGAAACCATAGAAGCTTTAGATTTAAAATTATTTAATGAACATTTAACAAAATTAATAAATGGTGAAGAAATAGAAGTACCATCATTTGATTTTAAAGATGGAACAAAAATATACAATGGCAACAAAATGAAATTAGGAGAAAATGACATTTTAGTAATTGAAGGTATACACTCATTAAATGATAGATTAACAAGCACAATTCCTAAAGAAAATAAGTTCAAAATATATCTAAGTGACTTAACTGTTCTAAATATAGACTATTTTAACCGTATATCTACTACAGATACAAGACTTATAAGAAGAATAGTTAGAGATAACAATTTTAGAAGTTATACAGCATTAGATACTTTGAAGAGATGGGATTCTGTAAATAATGGCGAAAACAAAAATATATTCCCATATCAAGAAGAAGCAGATGCAATGTTTAATAGTTCACTAGTTTATGAATTAGCAGTACTTAAAAAATATGCAAAACCATTATTGGATGAAATTGATAGGTCAGTGCCAGAATATTCAGAAGCAAAAAGACTAAGCACATTGTTAGAGTATTTTGATGATATGGACGAAACATCTATACCTAATAATTCAATATTAAGAGAATTTATTGGGGGAAGTATTTTTGAGTACTAGAGAGGAAAAAAATGAAACAATTTACAAAAAGAGATGAAGAATTTGTATGTGAAAATTGTGGAAAAAAAGTTTTAAAATTAGGATATACATCAAGGGACCATTGTCCACACTGCTTATATTCTAAGCATGTGGACAATATGCCCGGAGATAGAGAAGCGGAATGCAGGGGACTTTTAAAACCTGTTCAAGTAGAACTTGATAGCAAAAAGGGTTATGTGATAATATATAAATGTGAAAAATGTGGAGCAATAAGAAAAAACAAAGCTGCAGTTGATGATGATAAGGACTTACTTATTAAGCTTACGGTATGTGATAAATAAAGGAGAATTCGATGGATAATTTAGTTAATGATGAAAAAATTAATTTAAAAGATGTTAAGCCAGATAAAAATTTAAGAATACTTACTGGTGATAGACCAACAGGAAAATTACACATTGGACATTATTTTGGATCTTTAAAAAGTAGAATAGAGTTGCAAGATAAATTTCAAACTTTTATTGAAGTTGCTGATGTACAAGCACTAACAGACAATTTTAATAATCCAGACAAAGTAAAACAAAGTGTTAGTCAAATAGTAATGGATGAATTAGCAGTAGGTTTAGATCCAAATAAGGTAACATTTTTTATACAATCACTAATACCGGAAATAGCTGAACTTACAGTATTTTACTCAAACTTAGTAACAATAGCAAGGTTAGAGAGAAATCCTACTGTAAAAACAGAAATAGCGCAAAAAAGAAATATTTTTGGTGAAAGTGTTACATATGGATTTTTAGGATATCCAGTAAGCCAAGCTGCAGACATAACTTGTTTTGACGCTACATATATACCAGTTGGAGAAGACCAACTACCTTTAATTGAACAATGCAGAGAAATAGTTAGAAAATTTAATAGCATATATGGTGAAACTTTAAGAGAACCAGTTGCAGTAATGAGTGACAATATTAGAATTAAAGGTTTAGATGGAAATGTAAAAATGGGTAAATCTCTTGGAAATGCATTGTACTTATCTGATGATTTAGATACAATAAAAGAAAAAGTAATGTCAGCTGTAACTGACCCAGCTAGAATTAAAAAAGATGATCCAGGAAATCCAGATGTTTGTATGGTTTATTATTATCATAATTTATTTACAGATAAGGAAGAATGTAAAAATGTTTGTGCAGAATGTAAAGCAGGAAAAAGAGGATGCGTAGCATGCAAAAAACAATTAATAGATAGTGTAAATAAAGTTTTAGAACCAATTAGAGATAAAAGAAAACATTATGAAGAAAATCCAAAAGAAGTTATGGATATACTTATGGCAGGAACAGATAAAGCAAAAGATATTGCAAAAGAAACAATGGAGAAAGTTAAAAAGTCAATGAAGCTTGATTATTAAAAGTTATAATTTTTAGATTTAAGCTTCAATATAAATTCTTCCGCAGAATATATATTGAAGCTTATTTTTAAAAGAAAGGAAAATCATATGTTTACAGATTATGTGAGAATACACGCAGAGGCTGGAAAAGGTGGAAATGGTGCAATAGCTTTTAGAAGAGAAAAATATGTTGCAGCAGGTGGACCAGATGGCGGTGATGGAGGAAAAGGCGGAGATGTTTATTTTAAAGTAGACAAAGACGCCAATACTCTTATTGAATTTAGATATAAAAAGAAATTTAAAGCAGAGAATGGTGAAAATGGTGAGGGTGGACACAGGTTTGGCAAAAGTGGAGAAGACTTATACATACCAGTACCAATAGGAACTGTTATAAAAGATACTGCTACTGATGAAGTTTTAGCTGATTTATCAGAGCCGGGTCAAGTAGCTTTAATATTAAAAGGTGGTAGAGGAGGAAAAGGCAATTCTCATTTTGCCACTTCTACTAGACAAGCTCCAAGATTTGCACAGGATGGCGAACCAGGAGAAGAAAAAGAACTAACATTAGAACTAAAACTACTCGCTGATGTAGGTTTAATAGGATTTCCTAATGTGGGAAAATCAACATTTTTATCTGTTGTAACATCTGCTACTCCTAAAATTGCCAATTATCACTTTACAACAATTGAGCCGAACTTAGGAGTTGTAAAATCAAAATATGGAGATAGCTTTGTAATAGCAGATATTCCTGGAATTATAGAAGGTGCAAGTACAGGAGTAGGATTAGGAATTCAATTTCTAAGACACATAGAAAGAACAAGACTACTACTTCACTTTATAGATGTATCAGGCACAGAGGGTAGAAATCCAGTAGATGACTATTATAAAGTAAATGAAGAGTTAAAAAAATACAGCGAAAAACTGTCAAAAAGAACTCAAATAATAGTTGCAAATAAAATAGACAGCATGCAAGATAGCAGTTTATATGAAGAATTAGAAAAAGTTGCAAAAGAACATAAGCAAAAAATATTCAAAATTTCAGGAGCTACAGGTGAAGGTGTAGAAGAATTAATGAACTATGTTTCAAAAATCTTAAAAAACTTACCAAAAGAAAATCTAGTTGAAATAAAAGAAAAAGAAAAGGTTTATACTTTGAATGATGAACCAGATTTTATTATTACAAGAGAAAAAGGTGCCTTTGTAGTTAAGGGAGAAAAAGTAGATAGTATAATGCGTAAAGTTAATATAGGAGATTATGAATCATTATTCTATTTGCATAAAAGACTTGATGAAATAGGTCTAAATCAAGCTTTGAAAAAACAAGGAATAAAAGATGGAGACATTGTAAAAATAGGTGACTATGAAATGGAATGGGAAGACTAAACATTTTCCGTCGGGACGGTCCTTTTCGTAAAAAATATTAATATAAAATTAAAATCACAATATACATTCTCTCTCATTTCGCCACGCGGGTCGCTATTTGCTCCAGCTCGCACGTTACGCTCCGCTCCTACGTCGCCTGCGCTCACTTGAAATGTTCGAGAACATATATTGTGATTTTTTTACAACTTAATGTTTTTACAAAAAGGACCGTCCCAACGGAAAATAATCTTAACGAAAAATCAAATAAAAACAAATTTTTTTAAAACTTTTGTTTGACAAACAATTTTCTTTATGATATTATATTTATAGTTTTAATAAAGAGATTGTCAATAGGGCTTTGGATAGTTTATAGTGCTGACAAAAAGGAACGCACCTACTGACAGAAGGGAAGGTATTAAATATGAACAAATCAAGAAGGGATTCTAATGGTTTAAATAAAAGAGAAAGAGACATTCTTAAATTTATTCAAAAAGAAATCATTACTAACGGATTTGCACCATCAGTTAGGGAAATATGTAAAGCTGTAGGGCTAAATTCAACAGCTACTGTTCAAGGGTATTTAAAAACACTAGAAGAAAGAGGTTATGTAAAGAAAGAAAACCAAAAGGGTAGAACTATAAGATTACTTAAAAACTTTAAAGGTGAAAATGTTATTTCTGATGCATTAGGAGTTAGTGCTACAAAAGAATATTATTCAAATAAAGAAATGGTTAATGTACCTTTGGTAGGTAAAATAACGGCAGGTCAACCTATATTAGCAGTAGAAAACATAACAGACACGTTTCCAATTCCTATAGACTTTATAGGAAACAGCGAGAGTTTTATGCTTACAGTTAGAGGCGAAAGCATGATTGAAGCAGGTATTCTTGATGGAGATTATATTTTAGTTAAGAAAACAAATTCAGCAGAAAACGGACAAATAGTTGTTGCTCTTATAGATGATGAAGCAACAGTTAAAACTTTTTATAAAGAAAAAGGTCACATTCGCTTGCAACCAGAAAATAGTACAATGGATCCAATAATTGTTCCAGATTGTAAAATATTGGGCAAAGTTTCAGGAGTATTTAGAAAAATGTAATTGAACTAAAATTTTATTTTTAGTTTATAAAAATATTCTTCAATTGTGATAAAGTATTTTATTATCGATTTTAGAAATGAAAGGGTATAATTATGAGTAGAATGAAAACATTTTTTAAGTACTTTTTAGCTATTGTCATAGTATACATAATTGTTGATATAGGCTCATTTTATGTTCTAAAAAGTGCTTACCTTACAAAAGACTACTCAGTAGAGAATTCTATTCTTGATGTTGAAGTTACAGAAGCAAAAGCTACATATCTTAATGGCTATGTAAACGGAACAGTTACCAATAATACAGATGTACCAGTAACAAATAAATATTTAAAAATAGATAGTTACTCAAAGCATGGAGTATTACTAGGAACAAAATACGTTAAACTAGATGATCTAAATCCTAAAGAACAAGCATCATTTAACTCAAGTTTTAACTACGAACAGATAGATAATGTCAAGTTATCTGTTATAGATGGAACAGAATTGCCACCAGCAGGTGAACTTGATTTTAGCTTAGACAATCCAGAAGATGCACAAATGACATTTGCTGTAATATTAGGAGCAGTAATAATACTATTCCCATGGTTTCCATTTTAGAGAAAAGTAGGAGTAAAAAATGTATGACATTGCAATTATTGGTTTAGGACCTGCAGGAGCTACGGTTGCTAGACTACTAAGTAAAAAATATAAAGTGATAGCATTAGATAGAAAAAACGACAATATGGCGAAATGCTGTGGAGGATTACTATCACCAGATGCACAAAAAATATTGGCTAGTTTTGACTTATGCTTACCTAAAGATGTATTAGTAGACCCACAAATCTTTTCTGTAAGAACTATAGATTTTGATAATAATTTAGAGAGATATTATCAAAGATTTTACTTGAATATGGATAGAGGCAAATTTGATAAATGGCTTGTATCATTAATTCCTGACAGTGTAAAAATAATTAATGAAGCAATATGCAAAAAGATAGTAAAACTAGATGATTGTTATAAAATACATTATATGAAGGGTACAAAAAGTTATGAAGAAACTGCAAAAGTAGTTATTGGTGCAGATGGAGCAAATTCAATTATAAGAAACACACTATATTCAAAGAATAACATAATTAGATATGTATCAATACAAGAGTGGTATGAAAATGAAGAAGAGTCTCCAATATATACGTCTATATTTGATAAAAGTTTAGGTAAATCATATTCTTGGACAATATCTAAAAATCAATATTTTGTAGTTGGTGGAGCTTTTCCAGAAGAAACTTGTAATGATAATTTTGAAGAGCTTAAATCTAAATTACGTAATAAAGGATACAAATTTAGTAAAGATAAGCTTGTAAAAAGAGAAGGATGCTACGTTTATTTGTCTAATGCATTTAATAGTGTACATATAGGTAAAGATAATATTTACTTAATAGGTGAGTCTGCTGGTATGATTAGTCCAAGTTCACTAGAAGGAATAAGTTATGCAATGGATAGTGGACGCATTTTAGCAGAGGTGCTAAATAAGAAATTATTAAATTCAAATCATGAATTTTTCAAAAAGACCTTAAAACTTAGAACAAAATTAAAATTAAAAATAATAAAAAGACCATTTATGTATAATAAATTTTTGAGAAAACTTGTAATGAAAAGTGGATTGCAAGCAATTAGAAAAGCCTAGGCCTGAGCCTGGCTTTTATTTAATTCATCTTGCCTAGATAATATATCATAACAATGCCTACAAAGAGCCATATATTGTCTGTCTCCTATAGCAATATCAGTATCTTTGCCACCTTTATAATAGCTAAGAACTGCATTTTCATTTTTACAATTATCGCAAATAGCAGTTAACATATGAACATTATCAGATATGCATAGCAAATCAGCCATTTTTCCAAAAGGCTTTTTTTCAGCTGTAAGATTTAAACCAGCAATGAAAAACTTTTTGCCACAGTCAGCCATTTGTTCAATAACTTTTACGTTACCTTTTAAAAACTGAAATTCATCAATACAATAAACATCAGCTTCATATTTTTCCAAATCTGAAATTCTGCTAATACAAATTGCAGGGATATCTATACCATTTCTAGAAGCAACAACATTATTTGCTGTTCTTGTATCAATAGAAGGTTTGAACATTTTTACTTTTTTTCCTGCGATTAATTGCCTTTTATACTCATTAAGAATCTGTTGAGTTTTGCCACATTTCATTGGTCCAGAATATACGTTTATGTCACCCATTTTTTATTACCCCTCTAAAATTAATCTTGCTTAAGTATGATAATACAATCTTAAAAACTTATCAAGAGTAAAAAACAAAAATTTTGAAATGTTATTTTTGTAATAATATTGTAATGAGAATATTTTATTTTTTATTTTAAGGCTAAGCTGCGAGGAATAATTAAAATGTAACTAAATAAGCTTAACGTAAAAGCATAAAACAATACTTGACCAAAAATTAAAAATGTGCTTCAATTTACGATTTTCATTAGAATAAAAATTATAAAAATAAAATTTAAGAAAATTCTCCAAACCTATTTAAGTTTTTAACTTTCTATGATAAAATACACCTTGAAATAAAGCAAATAAATTTACATAAGTGCTTTGCTGTTTCATAAACATTAGAAACTAAAAAAGCACAGCAAAGGAGATGTGACTTTGGAACAAGTTAAGTACAAAAAAATATTATTAAAATTAAGTGGAGAAGCACTAGCTGGAGATGCAAAAGTTGGCATTGACAAAAATACTATGGACGGCATATGTGATGCTATAAAAAAGGTTCACGATATGGGAGTAAAAATATCTATAGTAGTTGGTGGAGGAAACTTCTGGAGAGGCAAATATGGCGAAGGTATGGTAAAAACCACAGCAGACTATATGGGAATGCTTGCAACAGTTATGAATGGACTAGCTCTTCAAGATGCAATTGAAAAAAGAGGAATGCAGGCAAGACTTCAAACAGCAATAGAGATGAGACAAATAGCAGAACCTTTTATCCAAAGAAGGGCAGAAAGACATTTAGATAAAGATAGAATAGTTATTTTTGCTTGTGGCACAGGACATCCATTTTTCTCGACAGATACTACTGCAGCATTAAGAGCAGCAGAAATGGACGTTGATGCAATATTAGTTGCAAAAACTATTGATGGAGTTTACACAGCAGACCCAAAAATAGATAAATCAGCTAAAAAATTGGATCATGTTTCTTATCAGGAAATTCTAGAAAAAGACTTGAAGGTAATGGATTCGACAGCAATTTCACTTTGCAAAGATAATAATATACCACTTGTAGTATTTGCTATGAGCGACCCAGAAAATATTATAAGAGCCGTAAAAGGTGAGAAAATAGGAAGTATTGTAGATTAATGTTTCAATATATGTTCTAGAGCTTTAAGCAAAAATAAAATTTTAGGAGGATTATATGAGTTTAGAAAATATGCAAGAAAGAATGGAAAAAGTTATAGATAATTTGGAAACAAATTATTCAGAAATAAGAGCTGGAAGAGCAAATCCAGCTATACTTAATAGAGTATCAGTAGAATATTATGGTGTACCAACACCAATCAATCAAGTAGCAAGTGTTTCAGTTCCAGAGGCAAGACTTATAGTTATTCAACCATGGGATAGAAGCATTTTGTCACAAATAGAAAAAGCTATAGAAAAGGCAGAGATAGGAATTCATCCTATGAATGATGGAGGGGTAATTAGACTTTCTTTTCCAGAGCTTACAGAAGAAAGAAGAAAAGAAATAGTTAAAGATGTTAAGAAAACAGCAGAAGAAGCAAAAGTTGCTGTTAGAAATGTTAGACGAGATGAAATGGATGAAGCTAAGGCAAAATTAAAAAATAAAGAAATATCTGAAGATGAAGAAAAGGCATTAGAAGATAAAATTCAAAAAGAAACTGATAAATATGTTGCTAAAATTGATGAAATAGCTGATAAAAAAGAAAAAGAAATAATGTCAGTATAATAGTTTTTAATTGCAGTAAGATATTTTTATTGGCAAAAGCCAGTAAAAGTGATTTTGAAAATTGAAATATTAAAGGAAATTAAATTATGGAAGAAAAAATTATGCCTAGACACATAGCCATAATTATGGATGGCAATAGAAGATGGGCAAAAGAACATAAATTAGATGGTAGTTTTGGACATAAAAAAGGTGCAGAAGTATTAGAAACTGTTGCAAAATATTGTAATAAAATAGGAATAGAAGCTTTGACTGTATATGCTTTTTCAACTGAAAATTGGAAAAGAACAAAGGAGGAAGTAGGAGCGATCTTACTACTTCTTAATATGTATTTAGACAAATTCTTGAAAACAGCAGACTTAGAAAATATTAAATTAAGAGTTATTGGTGATAGAGAAAAAAATATGCCAGAAGAAATTAAAACAAAAATGATTCAAATGGAAGAGAAAACAAAAAATAATACAGGTCTTAAATTTAATATTGCCTTTAATTATGGTGGCAGAGATGAAATTATTAAAGCTACTCAAAAGATTGCAAAGCTAGTTAAAGATGGCAAGCTAGATATTGAAAATATTACAGAAGATACTATTTCAAATAATTTGTACACAGCAGGGTTACCTGACCCAGATTTATTAATTCGTACAAGTGGAGAGTTAAGAACAAGTAATTTTCTACCTTGGCAAATAACATATTCAGAGTTTATGTTTTTAGATAAATACTGGCCTGATTTTACAACAGACGATATAGATAAGGCAATAGAAGAATTTTCAAAAAGGCATAGAAGAGTAGGTAAGTAATACTATACAAAAACGGAAGGAAATTTTAAAAATGGAAAAAGAAAAAAGGGCTAAGACAATTAAGAGGACTATAACAGGAGTAATTGCACTTCCAGTACTTGCAATTATACTTATATTTTCAAATACAATTATTATGGATATTTTCACAGCGATTATAGCTTGTATAAGTATGTATGAGTACTTTCACTGTTTCAAATATACGAACAAGGCTAATCCATCACAGTACTTGGGATATATTTATTGTATTCTAATTGCTTTTACACATTTTATAGATGAAAAATTACTTACAAGTATTCTAATCGCAATTATACCAGTTTCGCTAGTAGTATTATTTGCAGAATTGGTTTTATCTAAGGGTAAAAAAACAGTAACTGATATTGCTGTAACCATGCTAGGTATTTGCTATATACCTTTAATGTTAATATATTTATCTTTGGTTAGAGATATGGAATTAGATCATGGTTTAAATGGAAAGATTTTAATATGGTTTGTTTTAATCGCTTCTTGGGGAAGTGATATATTTGCTTACTTTATTGGAAGACATTTTGGAAAACATAAATTAACAGCTGTTAGCCCTAATAAAACAGTCGAAGGAGCTGTCGCTGGAGTAGTTGGAGCAATATTACTAGGTATACTTTTTGCTATTTTGTGTAATACTATATGGGGTGTAGGAATAAATTATTTATTAATAGGTATAATTATGGCAGTACTAAGTATTGTTGGTCAAATAGGAGATTTAGCAGCATCAAGCATAAAGAGATACTGTGAAATAAAAGACTTTAGTGAACTTATTCCCGGACATGGAGGAATGCTTGATAGAATAGATAGCATCATATTTGTACTTCCATTTGCATATATACTTTTTAGCATATTATAATACTAAAAGTATAGTTTGAAAGAAATTACATTTATAGCTATTGTGTGCCTTGGAAAGGAATGTAATTTTTTATGAAATAAGTAATATAAATATTAAAATATAACAAA
>CAMMFK010000023.1 GCA_946496115.1 uncultured Clostridium sp. | reverse complement strand
AGCATGAGGTAAAGTTTACCTTATTCTACTATATATTTTTGAGTGTGCTATATATAAAATAATTTCAAAAAATACTTTACAAATTATTTAATTAGTGTTATATTAATTAAGTAGACTTTAAAAGTACATTGAATTTATTTAATATAAAGTATACAAAACTTTTCTGGTGATGATAACATAGAGGAAATACCCGTTCCCATCCCGAACACGGAAGTCAAGCTCTATCGTGCCGACGATACTTGCGAGTTACCTTGCTTGGAAAATAGGTCGTCGCCAGTTTTAATTAAATATTCCTCGTTAGCTCAGTTGGCAGAGCGCTCGGCTGTGAAGCAGGTTATGTGACCAAAATGTTAGCAGCTCTGTATGGAAACATATAGATGATAAAGGTAGCTAATTCGGTGGAACTCTAAATAATTAAGAAATTAATTATATGACAATACCGAGCAAGACAAATTAAGTCGTGTGTAGAGACTTTACACTACCTACCTAAGTCGAAAGATATGGTAAAGATAAAGTCCAGACTACAAACTAAGTAATTAGTGCTAATGAAAGTTAGTGTAGTGCAGTAACCGATAGGTCGTTGGTTCGAGCCCAACACGAGGAGCCACTTGAAAAATAAGAATTCGCTGTAATGCTTGAAAATACTAGCATTCAGCGATTTTTATTTTGCCCGAAAAAGTACTAAATAGGGGTAAAAATGGTCGTTTTTTGAGGTAGATTACCCAAAAATTACCCATGAAAATATTGAAAAATGGGTAATCCTATAAATAGATTACCAAAATTTTATAAATTATCAATTTTTTCTGTAGACGTTTTATCTAATTCTTTTAATAAATTAACATAAATTCTTAAATCACTTTAAATATAAATACTTATTAACATATTTCCTTATTTGGTTTTAGGAAGGAAAACTATGTATTGCAATTGACGAAAAATAATGATATAATAATCAAAGTCAAGAAAGGGAATAAAAATGAACAAAACAATAGGAAAATTAGATAAAAAAATTATTAAATTATTAGGATTAGCATATAAAGAAGGACAACCAATAATATTAGGAGATGCAAACATAGCACATATGCAAAGACAACATTCAGAGGATTTTGCAAAATATGGGAAAGATATAAAGAATATAATAGCGAATCCAACATATGTAGCAAAAAATCCAAATCAAGATTCAATAGAATATATTAAAGAATATAAAATAGATAACGAATTTGTATTAGTTGCGGTAAGAATAAGTAGTAAAGGAAACTTATTTGCAAGAACATTGTTTACTATGACTCAGAAAAAAATTAATACTTACTTAAAAAATGGTTATGCAAAAAAATACCAATGATTAATAAAAAATTTCAATATAATGCTTGAAAAAAAATTAAATGTATGTTATTATAATATTAGCATAAAATAAATAAAGGAAGTTTCTGAGGACGGAACAGGCAGCCGTCACCCACAGTTAGGAGATGTAGGAATGTCAACCTACCTAAACTTTCTTGACAAACGGTAGAGTTAGGAAACTAGCTCTACTATTTTTTGATAATACCAAATACTAATATGTAAAACAAATTATAAAATATAAAATTCTAAGTAGATTGTAATAAACAGAGCTAGAATACAAGTAGAGCAAAATAAGAAACAATATAAAATAATAGGTAAGCAATTATCTGTTATTTTCTGCTTTAAAGGTTAATATTAGAAAAAAAATTGTATTTACAGCTATTTTGTGATATAAATAAGAAAAATATGAAGGTCATAATTTATTACGATTAAAAAGGAGAAGAAAAATAATGAAAGTATTAATAGCTACTAAAAATCAAGGAAAAATAGAAGGTGCAAAAAAAGCGTTAGAACATTATTTTAAAGATGTTGAAATAAAAGGAATACCAGTAGAATCAGATGTACCAGACCAACCTGTAAACAAAGAAATTTATCAAGGAGCAAAAAACAGGGTAAAGAATTTAAAAAAATATGCAAAAGAAAATAACATTTTTGCAGATTTATTTTTAGGAATAGAAAGTGGTATAATTGACTTATTAGGAAGATGGATGATTACTAACATTGCAGTAATTGAAGATAATAAAGACTTTGAAAGTTATGGTACAAGCCCATCATTTCCAGTTCCAGATAATTTAGTACAAAAAGTGATAGATACAAATTTAAGTGAAGCGATGGATACAGTTTTGGGAGAAGATAAAGAAAGACATAATCATAGTGGAGGTATTCAATTATTAACACATAATGAAATTTCAAGAATAGATTTAACAGAATATGCATTTATAATGGCATTAACAAAATATATTAATGGAGAAAAATGGAGATAAAAAATTAAATTATATTTATCGTCATATAAACTAGTAAGTAGAGCAAGAAATGAAAAATAAATTAGTTGAAAATAAGATAAAAATTGTAAATTATAGAGGAGATATATCATGGACTTTGAATTAGCAGAAAAAGAATTCCAAAAATACCTAGAAAACTATGATGCAAATGATGGAAGTATAGCATTAAAGATAAGACATACATATGAAGTTGTAAGGAAAAGTGGATATATAGCTCAAGGGCTAAAACTAGATGACGAAAATATTAAATTGGCAAAGATAATAGCACTATTACATGATATAGGCAGATTTGAGCAAGTGAAACAAACAAAAGATTTTGCAGACAATAAAAATTTTGAACATGCAAATTACGGTGTAAAAGTTTTATTTGAAGACAATTTAATAAGAAAGTTTGTAAAAGATAATAAATATGGAAATATAATAAAAAAAGCAATATACAATCATAATAAATATAAGATTGAAGAAGGGCTAAACGATATTGAATTATTACATTGTAAAATAATAAGAGATGCTGATAAATTAGATAATTTTAGAGTAAAAGAAACAGAAGATTTTAAAAATATATTTCCAGGTAAATATAATCCTCAAACAATAAATTATGAGTCAGTATCTCCAAAGGTCTTTAATGATTTTATGCAACACAAATGTATAAAATTAGAAGATAGAAGAACAATAATTGATTATTGGGTGTGTGTTATTGCATTTATATTTGATTTAAACTTTGATATTTCTTTAAAATATATAAAAGACAACAATTACATAGATATTTTAATAAATAGAATTGATTATAAAAATGCTGATACAAAACAGAAAATGGAAGATATAAGAAAATGCGCAAAAGAATATATAGAAGGTAAAGCATAAAATTCAGGAGAACCAACAATGAGTAAATGTAAATTAATAGTATTTTCAGACATACATTATTTAGATATAAGCGTTGATGAAAAAGAAATACATAAAAAAAGAAAATTAACACAGTACGCAGAAATACTAACAGAAAGGCTAATTCAAAAAATAAATGAAGAAGAGCCAGATGTAAGTATTTGCCTAGGAGATTTAATTCAAGATGTTGCAAACCATGAAAGAGATATAGAAAATTTTACGTATATATGGAACAAATTAAAAAATATTAAAGTACCATTTTATGGCGTACTAGGAAACCATGATTTAAAAAGCATGGTTTCAAGAAAAGAAATTGAACAAATTATGGGATATGAGAACGCAACATTCTCAGTTAATATAAAAGGATATCATTTTGTTATTTTATCAACCAATATAAGAGAAGATAATGGAGAAAAAGATGAATTCGGAAGACTTAAAAAATGTATTACTTGCATCAGATGATAAATTTAGTTTGCTTTCAAATCACCAAACATTAAGTGAATATAACATGACAGTAGGAGAATTTGGAAAGTTAATAAATGAATTTTTGACTGATAGTGAAAAAGCAAGATTATATCAAATAGAATATTTTAAAAATGCAAATCCATATACTAAAAGATGTATAATGGATAATATTTCAGATTCTAATATTTTATTAGGAGTACTTGAAGAGCCAGGATTACTTGATAATATAGAAACATCATATATTAAAGATGCAATAATTAGACTTTCAGATGAAGACAAGTTGCAAATCTTACATAATAAAGAATTTTTCGAAAAAAAAGAATTTTTTAATTTTGAGATTATTAAAATAATTGATTCGTTAGGAGAAAAAAATAAAGTAGCATTTTTAAGTGATAGTAAATTTGTTTCAGATACATTTGGACTAAATGAACATGATTTAAAAGATTTAATAGGAAAATTACAAAAAGACGAAGACAAAATGTCTTTAATGGAAAAATATCCGTTTAGTGGTTATAGTTCTTTTAAAATTATCCAAACAATGCAAGATAGTAATAAAGAAAAAATGTTACTAAAACATAATGAGTTGAATTTTAATGATATAAAACAGATATTAATAACATTTGATGTTAATAATTTGATGGCATTTTTTGAAAGGAATGGAGAATTCTGCAAGAATAAAGATGTTGAACCTTATGCGGTTATAGCTGATATGAGTGCTGATAAACAATTACAAATTGCATTAAGTTTGACAACTAGAGATTTTAGTGTAGATACTAAAAGAAAAATATTTGCAACTTTGAGCAATGAAGTTAAGGAAAAATTAAATAGAGAAGACTATCCTCAGGAATTTCAAGGGGCACTTAATGTAAAAAGTAAAAGTAAATATGTGCTTGTCGAACTTGGAAGGAATCCACAAGATTATGCAGGACTAGATGAGCTAATGTCAATAAACCCGGAAAAGTTTTCAAAGGAGCAAAAAGAACAGTTAAAACAAATATGCCTTGTTTGTCCAGATATGTGTATAGACAATACTCATAATAATGGTGTTGTTTTTAGTTCTACGGGAAAAGAGTTTATAGAGGGAGAAAATTGGATTGAATCAGTGTTAAGTACAATTAAACCTGGATTTTCAAAGGCACAAAAAATAGCAGTTATAGATAATGCTATAGGAAAAAGAGTAAGTTATAGTCCAAATTTTGATACAGAGGTTTTCGAAAAATGGGATAATAGAGCTCTATGGAGAATTATTAGTAGAGGTTATGGTGTATGCAATGGTATTGCTAGATTAGAGCAGTACATGCTAGAACAAGTTGGAATTCCAAGTAAAATGATTAGTGGAAAAAATCATGCTTTTCTGAAATTTGAAAACATGGAGTTTGAATTAGCAAATGGGGAAAAGGCAACAGGTACAACAATAGTTGACCCAACATGGAATTTAGCACTACAAAGATATGGATGTAAACCAAATCATTTATTTTTAAGTTATGAAGACATACGCAAAAGGGATATAGCTCCAGATGGAAAAGATACTGAAGCTCATAAAAATGATGAAGAATTAAAAGATGCTACTTTTACTTTAGACGAGCAAAGATTAAGAGAGCTATGTGCAAGTGTTGGGCTCGCAAGGCAAGATGGACAATTTCCTGTTTTGAATTTTATTGAAAAATCTAAAAAAATTGATGAAGTTTGTGCAAATGAACCAGAAAGAAATATAGATGGACAGCTTAAATTAATACAAAAGGTATGTCCCGAATTTGCACAATGCTAAAATTCAACAATGCAAATGCTTAGAACTATATCTTTTAATAATCATAATTTGAAATTTAAAAAGTGTGTTATTGATAGAGTATATGAAAAAGAAGATAAAAGCAAAGCGCCAGTGATGTTTGTATATTTTGATTCAGCCAAATTTGGAAAAAAGTTCTATTATGCGGATAAGGAGCAAGGACAATTTATTGAGATACCAAGCAAAGAGTTTGAAAAGAGATTTGAATGCTATGATAGAGATTTAGAAAAAAATCATGGACGTAGATTATGGGAAGATGATGATATAAGTCAAAGTATTAATTCACGAGCAGATGCAGATGTTGCAGAAGGAGGAAACAGATGAGTTTATTTAATAAAATAGTTAACTTTCTCAAAAATTTATTTAAGAAAGATAAAGTTCGAGTGATAGAGGCTCCTAAGCAGGAGATGCCCGAAAAAGATTCTAACGTTGCTACTCAAGTTCAAGGAATTAATGAGCATTATAACAATTCATCTGATGTAAGCAATAATAATAGAAGAGATTTTATAGATTCACTCAAAGTTAATGTAAAAGATATTAATACAGAAGAAAAATGTATAATAGAAACACCAATTTGTGTTGGGGATGGACTAGGAATACAAACTGGTGTGAGTGCTTAAAATAAAACTTTATTACATGTTATTAGTATTTGAAAATAAAATTCTAAAAAAACAAGCGAAAGGAAAATCAAAACATGAAAATAATATATGGAACAAGTAATAAAAATAAAGTCACAGCAATGGAGAAAATTTTAAAAGAAAATCATGTAAATTTTGAATTATATACATTAAAAGACATAGGATTTAATAAAGAAATAATAGAAGACGGAAAAACTTTCGAAGAAAACTCAAATATAAAAGCAATGGCAATAAAAGAATTTTGCAATGAAAATAATATAAACGACAAGATAATTGTTACAGATGACTCAGGGCTTTGTATAGATAAATTAAATGGAGAGCCAGGTGTTTATTCAGCAAGATATGCAGGACCTAATGCGACTCAAGTTCAGTCTCTTACAAAAGTATTAGAAAAAATGAAAGATTATCATAATAAAGAAGATAGGGCTTGTACTTTTGTAACAGTATTAACAGCGATTCTTCCAGATGGAGAAAAGATTGTGGCAAGAGGAGAATGTAAAGGAACAGTTGCAAAATCTATGGGAAAATTAGGAGGCCTAACTTACATACCAATTTTTATTCCAAATGGATTTGATAAGCCATTAAGTGATTTAGATAAAGAAACTTTTGAAGCAACACATAATCATAGAGATTTAGCAGTGAAACAATTGTTAGCAGAATTTGAGAAAAGGAGTATAGAATAGAGGTGCATTATGATAAAAATAAAATTTGAAGAAAACAAATCAGTAGCATGTGACGATGATAAGAAGATCGGTGAATGTGATTTTATAGAAGAAAATGATACGTGGAACATAATTCACACAGAAGTAGATAATACATATCAAGGGCAAGGTATTGCAAAAAAACTTGTGGAATGTGTTATTGAAAATGCTAAAAAACAAAACAAGAATATTATTGCTGATTGTTCATATGCAAAAAGGGTCTTAGAGAGCCAAAATTTGCAATAAATAGATAAAAGTTGTATAATTAATAGCATAGTGAAATGCGTAGTCTACAAACTATGTATGACTTCAAGTAAAACGAGAGGAATGATTTTTTATGGAGAAATTTGAATTAGTAGACAAAGATGGAAAAAATACTGGAAAAATAGTAACTCTAGAAGAGTTAGAAGATGTAAATACACGTAAATTTCCAGAAGGACATTACTTGCCAGTAGCTGGAATAATAGTTTTAAATGAGAACAATGAAGTATTACTTGAAAAACGTAGTATGAAAAAGATAAGTGGTGCCGGCAAATGGGGAATTTGTGCAGGAAAAGTTGACTTCGGTGAAAGCGTAAAAGAAGCGGCAGTTAGAGAAGCATCAGAAGAAATTGGCATTAAATTTGATAAAGATACCCTAAAACCATTAGCAACTAGCATAATAAAAGATGGTAGATATTCAATTTATTATGTGAAAACAGATATTCCAATAAATAAATATAAAATCCAAGAAAGTGAACTAGAAGAGGTAAAATATTTTAAAATAGAAGAAATAGAAAAATTGGAGAATAGCATATTTGATTGGACAGATAATGTGAAAGAATTATTGAAAAATGAGGCATAGATAATTAACTGACAAAATAGATTAAGTTATGGAGGCAAATTATGATTTATTATATAGAAAATAAAGCTTTAAGAGCGGAATTAAAAGAAGAAACACTTGAACTACCACAAGATTTAAGAGAAAAAATAAATGCAAATTTTGAAAAAATGAAAAATACTGGTGCTAACATTTGGAATGGAGAAGTAATGTGTGTCTCAAAGGTTAGTATTACAGATGGACAAGTAGATATAACATGCAAGAAAACAGACTATGCTCATTATTTATATGGGGAAAGAATTGGCTGTCCTAAAGAATATGAGTGCAAAAACTTAAGTGCAGGTTGTCTATTAGAAACTAGTGACGGATATTATGTTGTTGGAGAATTAGATGATACAACTTCTTATCCAGGAATGCTCCAAGTAACAGGTGGAGGCGTTGACAAAAAGGATATTACTGATGGACACATTGACATATTACAAACAATAAAAAGAGAAACAAAAGAAGAAATGAACATTGATTTAGATGATAGTAGTTTAGTTAAAGAAAGTGGAATTTGTTATATATATCTTTCAAATGAAGATGAGCAACCAGGAGTAGAACTATTTGTAAAGGCCAAGATAAATCTTACGGCAAGCCAAATGCAGGAGTATTTTGAAAGTTATTACAAATACCTACAAGAAAATGGTTTAGAATTAGAATTTAAAACATTACATTATTTTAGTAAAGACCACCTAGTAGAAGATTTAGACAAGTTAAATAATCCTAGAAGATATTATTTAAAACCATTAATGCAATTCGATGCTCAAAGAGATAAAAAAGACCACGAAGATATGGAGTTATAACTGAAAAAAGACTTTGAAAACTAAAAGTTTTTAAAGTCTTTTTCAATAATAATCTTTTTCCAAATTAAAACCTTTTCCTCAAATTTTAAACTTGCATTTAAAGAACTTGATGATGGCACATAATTATAATCAAAATCAAAGTTATTTAACTTTAAGTATTTTTCAAAATTTTTAATATTACTATCTAAAGAGCCTTTTCTATTTGCACGAGAATAAACGTCCCATAAAGCAATATGGTGCTCATGTAGATAAGCAATTTTTTCATCATAATTATTAAAATTAATCTTCTCACCATCAAAACACATAGAGATAATATTCCAAAATTGATTTGTTTTATTTCCATAGTATTCATATTTTTCGATAGATTTGTCACTAGGCAAACTACCTAGAATTAATATTTTAGAATTATTATCAATAATTGGCTCAAATGAATTCTTCATAAAATTTTCTGACATAAAATTTACCTCTAAAAAATAATAACACAAAAATGTATAAAAAGTAAATAATTTCAAAAAATAGGGATATGAAAAAGATTATCTCTATTTTTTTAATTGTAATTTTACTATCGGCATTTTTGATTGTAAACATTTTGCAGTCAAGTTTTGCCGAGTCAAATAGATATGCTTATGATGGAAGCAATTTAGATACAAGTAAATATCCAGGTTTTAAAGAAAAGTTAGATACACTAAAAGCAAATCATCCAAATTGGAAATTCATCATAATGGAAACTGGGCTAGATTTTGAACAAGTAATAAAGGCTCAGTACACAGGACATTTAGGTACTCCCAAAAATTTAATTCAAGGGAAAACTGGGGAGTGGATTTGCTCAATATGTGGCGATAGAGTGTATGATACTGGAAACTGGAAGTGTGCATCAGAACAAGCCATAAGATACTATATGGACACAAGAAACTGGCTTGTTGATAGCCCTTATTTATTTCAATTTTTAGCAACAGACTATTTAGAAACAACAGATGATAAAGTATATGGGTCGTTAAATGGTACATTTTTATATTCAAGAGAAAATGCATCAATAATAAATAGAGTATGTAGAGAGAAAAATGCCAATCCTTATTACATTATAGCAAGACTTCTTCAGGAGCAAGGAAATGCCGGTGGAGCTACATCAAAAATGGTGGACACAGATGGAACGGTATATTACAACTTATTTAATATTGGAGCTAGTGGAAATACACAGCAAGAAGTTTACAATAATGCATTAGCTAGAGCCAAAAAAGAGGGCTGGACAAGTATAGAAAAATGTTTATCTGACGGAATTACATTTCTATTTTCAGCATATATAAATAACAAACAAAACTCAATTTATTTAAATAAATTTGATGTTGAATCTTATGGAGGTTTATATATAAGGCAATATATGCAAAACATCGAAGCTCCAAAATCAGAAGGAACATCAATGTATAATAAAATGAGAAGTGCAGGATTGCTAAATGAAAATTTGACTTTTATAATACCAGTTTATGAAAATATGTCATCTCTTTCGTCAAGCTCACCAGATAGTAGTATAGAGGCTTATCCTAAGAATATAAGAGTAAAAGTCGGACATTCAAATGTAATGATAAGAAGCGGAAGAAGTACAACAAGCCTACCTGTTGGAAAAATAACAGATAGTTCAGTTGTGGTATTATCTGTTGAAAGATATTCAGATGGATGGCATAAAGTTGTTTTAGAAGATGGAACAAATGGATATGTAAAGTTTAATACAAGCTATTTGGAAGAAATTGATGATATTACAAATTGTTATGAAGAAGTAACTGTAACAAATAGTGATGTAATATTAAGAGTTGGACCGGGATACAATCAGCTTGAAATAACTCATTTAAACAAAGGACAAGTAATTCATAGAATAGATAATACGGGAAGATATTATATAGACGGCAAAATATGGGATAGAGTTATACTTTCAGATTCAAGACAGGGATTTGTGGCAAGAGATAATATTCATAAGATAGATTATAACGAAAGTTTTTATGTAAATGCAGAAGGTGGACTATATTTAAGAGAAACTCCAGCCGGAAATATTATAAGGAAACTTGAAAACGGAAGCATTGTTACAAGACTAGAAGCTGGAAGTAAAGTTGGAAATTACACTTGGGATAAAGTTATAACTGAGGATGGTGTTATAGGATATGTAGCAAGAGAATATTTAATAAAAGTAGATGGAGGTGAAGTACCAGATGAAACACCTGACGATTCAGGTGGAAATGAAGCCGATAACGAAATAAATAATGAAATAGTAGATAATGAGAATAATGCTTTAAATAATGAAGTGATAGACGATGAAAATAATGTTTTAAACAATGAAGTTATAGATGAGGATAATACTTTAAATAACGAGGTAATAGATGAAATAAAAAATTCTGTAATAGATAATGAGATTATTGGAGATAATACAGTTGAAGACGATAATGAAACAGAAGAAGAGCCAGATATTGGAGACAATGAACCAGAGGATGGTGAAGATGATTTAGAAACAGAAAGAATCATAATAGTAGAATCTAGTGCAACAGCAAATTCATTATCAAATGCAACAATAACTAGAGGAGATAAATTAATTTCTGGTGAGCAAGTTATTGCAACAGGAGATATAGCAAATATGGGGGGTACAAAATATACAATTGTTAAAAAAGGAGATAGCACAGGAGATGGCTATGTTAAAGCAAATGATTATCTAATAATAAAAGATTATATTATGGAAACAGGAACAGCAAAATTAGAAGGAGCATTTAAAATGGCAGCAGATGTTACAGGAGATAATCAAGTCAAAGCAAATGATTATTTAAAAATCAAAGACCATATTATGTATGGAATAGAACTTTAATTTCGGAGGTATTAATAGTGAAAAAAGAAAGTAAAAGATTAATTGTAGCAATACTAATAATATATTTTATATTATTTTCAAATCTTAATGTGAAATCTGCTAGCCATAGTTTTAACTTTACTGGACCAAGTGAGGCTACAAGTGGGCAAACAGTAACATTAACAATTACAGCAAATGGTTTAACAGGAAAAGTTAATTTGAGCAGTACAAATGCCAGTTTGAGTACTAATTCAGTCTGGGTAGAAAAAAACTCTGTAAATGTAACAGCTAGAATTACAGGTTTTCCTGCAAAAATAACAGCTACACCTAGTGAGTTAACAGACAATGAATATAATATTGTAAGTATAAGCTCAAAAACTATAACAATAAATCAAAAGCAAACTTCATCAGGTGGAAGCGGTTCAGGTAATACTGGAAGCGGTTCCACAGGTGGAAGTAACCAAGGAGGGAGCTCAGGTGGTTCAAGCGGAAGCGGATCAGGTAGTTCAGGAGGAAACACGGGCTCAAGCGGTGGTTCATCAAATTCAGGAGGAAGTACTTCAGGCAGTGGTTCGTCAGGAGGAAGCTCATCAAATAGACCAAGCTCGGGGAGTAATTCAGGCTCAACAAGTAAACCACAAACTGGAACAAGTAGCACACAATCACCAGATGGAACATATGTGCCAAATGATAGTAATATAGATGACGGAAGTGTTAAATCAAGCAATAATTATTTATCTTCTATAACAATAAATGCAGGAAATTTATCACCAGAATTTTATAGAGAAACATTTGAATATACAGTAGAAAATTTACCAGAAGACATAGTAGAACTCGAAATAAATGCAACAGCAGAAGATGAGAGAGCACATATAAGTGGCTTAGGAGTTGTATCATTAAATCCAGGAGAAAATAGAATACAAATAAATGTAACAGCAGAAAATGAAAATGTAAGAGAATATATATTAATAGTTAATAGAAAACAAGAGTTAGTAGAATCAGATTTAAGATTAACAACATTAGAAATAAGCCAAATAAATAGAAATGGAGAGTTCAGAACTTTAGAAATCCCATTTGATAAAGAAACATTTGAATATAATGTAGAAGTAGACAATGACATTGTAGACTTAGACGTAAATCCAACAGTAGAAAGGGAAGGGATAATAGTTGAAACAACCGGCGAGAAAAATTTAAAGGATGGAGAAAATATTGTATCAATAACATTAAAAGCACAAAATGATCAAAATATTCAAACTAGCTATGTTGTAAAAGTGAATAGAAAATCTGGAATGGAAGTGTCTGCTAATGTAGGGCAAAAAGATGAAACGTGGAAAATAGTAGTTATTGGAATCTCACTTTTAATTTTAGTAATTGAAAGCATAGCATATATTTGGATGAGAAAACATAATAGAACATTATAAATTAATGTAAAAAATTAGCACAAATTAACAGTTGACTAATAAAATTTGTAATGTTACAATATAATCGAAAATTATGTCGAAAACGGAGGAAAAAATGAAACAAAAAAATACATTAAGTAAAGTAATATCAATAGTTCTACTATTTACACTATTATTTTACATAATTTATAATTTGTTTACAAATGAAGTAAATGCAGCTTACTCATCAAATAGATATACATATAACGGAAGTAACTTAAATACAGATACTTATCCAAGTTTTAAAGAAAGGATAGATGCTTTAAAAAGTAAACATCCAAATTGGACTTTTACAATAATGGAAACAGGACTTGATTGGAATCAAGTAATCACAGCTGAAACAGCTGGACACTGGGGTTCACCTCTAAATCTTATACAAGGAAAATCAGGAGCATGGATTTGTTCTACTTGTGGCGATACAGCATATGATAATGGCTCATGGAAACATGCATCAGAAATGGCAATAAGATATTATATGGATCCAAGGAATTGGCTTACAGACAATGCCTATTTATTTCAATTTTTACAATTAGATTACATAGAATCGACTGATGATCAAATATATAACTCTTTAGCAAATACTTTTTTACATAATAAAGATTACGCAAAAGAAATCAATAAAGCATGTAGGGAAACAAATGTAAATCCATATTATGTAGTAGCAAGGGTAATACAAGAGCAAGGAGCTAATGGTGGCTCAACATGGAGAATGGAATCAAATGGTGTTACATATTATAACTTATTTAACATTGGAGCAAGTGGGAATTCTCCAACTGAAATATGGAATAATGCTTTAGCAACTGCAAAATCTAGAGGATGGACAAGTATTTCAGCAAGTATAAAAGGTGGAGTAAGCACACTAAATGATTACATAAATGCAGGACAAAATACACAATATTTAAACAAATTTGATGTTGAACCTTATGGTGGTACATATTCAAGACAATATATGCAAAATATTGAAGCTCCAAAGAATGAAGCTAGTAAAATGTATTCTTGTATGCTAGATGCAGGATTGCTAAATCAAAAATTAAATTTTATTATACCAGTATATAAAAACATGCCAGGAAGTGTATCTCAATCACCAGATGGTGTTGGAGAAATATATCCTAAAAATATTAGAGTTAAAGAAGGACATTCAGATGTTGTATTAAGAAATGAACCTAGTACAAATGGAAAAGAAGTAGCAAGAATAGCAGATTCAAGTGTAGTATTGCTATCTGTTGAAAGATTAAGTAATGGATGGCACAAAGTAGTACTTGTAAATGGAACTTGGGGATATCTAAAATTTGATACATCATATTTAGAGGAAATAGATGATCTAACAAATTGCTATGAACCAAAAGCAATTAATTCAGATAATGTACCAATGTATGTAGGTCCGGGAAACTCTCAAGTTTTAATAACATCATTATCTTTAGGCCAAGCGGTTACAAGACTAGATAATACAGGAAGATATACATTTGGTGGCACCACATGGGATAGAATAGTTTTAGCAGATGGTAGACAAGGATTTGTGGAAAGAAAATATTTAGGTGAACAAAATACGAGTCAAATATTTACAATAAGAGCAGATGGAGGGTTATTCCTTAGAAGTTCAGCAGCTACAGGAGAAGAAAATAAGATAAGATTATTATCTAATGGAACTCAAGTTACAAGAATAGGCTCATATACAGAAAATGGAATTGAAAAAATGGTAGATGGATATTATTGGGATTATGTAATTACTCCTGATGGTGCTAAGGGATATGTTTCAAGAAACTATTTAAGAGATAGCAATGGAAATATTCCTTCACCATATACTGCTAAAGTAGAAGTTGAAATTAGGAAAGAAGAAAAAGAAATATATGTTACACCTAATGCTGGTGTGGATGATATTAAAGCTGAAGCTAACCAAAATTTATACATGGAAAGAGCTGACGGAAGTGGAATTGATAGTAGTATAGCTAAGACAGGTGATAGAGTTTGGATAGATAATGTGACGTATACAGTAGTAAAGATGGGAGACTGCAGTGGAGACGGACTAATTAATTCAGCTGATTTATTAAAAATACAAAAGTATTTGCTAAAAGTAATTGATATAGATAAAAGCACAGTATATTTTACAGCATCTGATACAAATATTGATGCGAATATAAATTCGGCTGATCTACTTAAAATACAAAAATATCTTCTAGGAGTAGGAAATATTAGTATTACTAAATAAGAAGGAGTTTTAAATGAATAAAATTAGTAAATATATAAGTACTATATTATTGGCGTTAATAATGATTATGAGCATAAATATTAATAAAACTTATGCAGCAAGTGCTACATTAAGTGCTAGCAGTACAAATGTTACAGTAGGAACAACAGTAACGTTGACAGCTACTGTAACTGCAGGAGCCTGGAATGTTACAATTTCTGGAAATGGAGTAAATCAACAATCTGTAGGACAGACTGACACGGTTGGGAATAAAACTACAACTGTTTCTGCTACTTTTACTCCAAAGTCAGCTGGTACATATACATTTAATTTAACAGGTGATATGACAGACTTTTCAGAAGAAAATGCAAGGAATGTTTCAGATTCTATAACAATAACTGCAACAGAACCAACAACACCAGATAATGGAAGCGAATCAAATACAGGGTCAAGTTCAAACAATGACTCGAACTCTAATACTGGATCAAATGGAAATTCGGGAGGCTCATCAAGTACAGAGACACGTTATCCAACAGAAACAAAACCTCAAACAACAAAAACAGAACAAACAAAATCAAGTAATAATTATTTATCAGGATTAACTGTAGGAACAGGAACACTATCACCAGAATTTTATAGAGAAACATATGAATACACAGTAGAATTTGACGACACAGTAAATTTGTATGATTTAAAAGAAATAGAAATATCAGCAACTGCAGAAGATGAAAGAGCAACAGTAGAAGGTGCAGGAACAATAAAATTAAATGATGGCGAAAACAGTATAACATTAACTGTAAAAGCCGAGAATGGTTCAGAGAGAACATATACAGTAAAAGTAGTAAAACCTATGCCAGTTGAACAATCAGCATTAAGATTAAAAACATTAGTATTAAACGGAATAAACATAAATGGTGAATATCAAACAATAAATATAGAATTTAATCCTGAAACATTTGATTATGAAATAACAGTACCAAATGAAATAACAGCATTATCAATTAATCCAACAACAGAAAATGAGGACATACTAATAGAAACAACAGGTGGAGAAAGTTTAAATGAAGGCAGTAATAAAATAATAATAATGCTAACCTCTCCAAGTGACGAAACAGTGAAAACTACATATACATTAAATGTTGAGAGACAAGCAGCATTAGTTACAAATGAACAAGGGTTAACAAAAGAGCAAATAGGAATAATTATTATTGCATCAGTTGTCGGAGTAATTCTTCTAATAGTTATCATTGTAGCAATTGTAAAACATCATAAAAAGAAGAAAGGATTTGATTATGATGACGATGAAGATGATGGTGAAATGCATTTCATAGATAATGAAGAAGGCGAAGATGTAGAAGATTATAATGATGTGGAAGATCCATATCCAAGTAAGATTATAACTAGTGAAGAAAAAGATAATTCAATAAAAGAAAGTGCGAATAATGATGCATTAAATGAAATAGAAAGTAATAAAAATGTCAATGAAGAACTAAAACTTAAAACAACATATGATGAAGAGAATATTGTTTCGGAAGATACAATAGATAGAAAATCAAAATGGGATGATTTTGTAAAGGGATATGATGAAGAAGATGAAGAACCAAAAGCAAACAAGAAAAAACATGGAAAAAGATTTTTATAATGATTGAATAAAGGCTAAAACATTATATTTTTTGCATTAATTAATGGAAAAACTGTACTAACAAAGTACAGTTTTTCTATTGTTAAATTTCTGAAATTATGATAACATAATATATATTTTAAAATTGAGAGGAAGGATACTAAAATGAAATTATTAATGCACGCATGTTGTGCTCCTTGTAGTGTGTATTGCATAGATACATTAAGATCAGAAGGAATAGAGCCAACACTTTATTGGTATAATCCAAATATTCATCCATATATGGAATATAAAGCGAGACGAGATTGTTTAAAAGAATATGCCGAAAGTATAGATATAAAAGCCATTTTCGAGGAAGAATATGGCTTAGATAATTTTTGCAAAGAAGCTGTAAAAGACTTAAACAATAGATGTACAAATTACTGTTATCCAGTAAGAATAAAGAGAACCTTTGAATATGCAAAAGAAAATGGATATGATACTGTTACAACTACTCTTTTATATAGTATTTATCAAAAACACGATTTTATAAAAGAATTGATGGAAAAGTATAGCAAAGAATATGGAATAGATTTTTTGTATAGAGATTTTAGAGTTGGATTTTGGGAAGGACACCAAAAAGCACATGATGTTGGGCTTTATATGCAAAAATATTGTGGTTGTATTTTTAGTGAAGAAGATAGGTATAGTAAGCAAATTAAGAAAGATAAAAAGAGTATATAAGGAGGTTAATTAAATATGAGTAAAATTATTCCAGAAAAATTAAAAAAAGGTGATGAAATAAGAATAATTGCACCTTCAAGGAGTATGAAAATTTTAGGAGAAGATGTAATTAAAATTGCAAAAGAAAGGCTAGAACATATGGGATATAAAGTTTCATTTGGAAAAAATGTTATGAGTTCAGTTAATGAAGATTTTTGCTGTGGAAGTATATCAGATAGAGTAGAAGATATTCACGAAGCTTTTAGAGATAAAAATGTCAAAGCAATTTTAACTGTAATAGGTGGTTATAATATAAATCAATTATTAGATTATGTAGATTTTAAACTAATAAAAGAGAACCCTAAAATATTTTGCGGGTTTTCCGACATAACAGCTTTAAGTAATGCAATTTATTCAAAAACAGGATTAGTTACATATTATGGACCTCATTTTTCTAGCTTCGGTATGATACATGGATTTGATTATACATTGAAGTATTTTAAAGAGATGTTAACAGAATCTAAAGAAGTGATGATAGAAAGTTCAAATGAATGGAGCGACGATTCATGGTATAAAGAACAAGAGAATAGAGAATTTATAAAAAATGATGGAATGAAAGTAATAAATCATGGAAAAGCAGAAGGCACAATAATAGGAGGAAATTTATGTACATTAAATTTATTACAAGGAACTGAATATATGCCTAACGAAGAGAATATAATTCTTTTCTTAGAAGATGATGACCTCGTAAAAAACGAATTTGTTAGAGAATTTGATAGAGATTTGCAATCTTTAATACATTCTATGAGAGGAAAAAATATAAAAGGACTTGTGATAGGAAGAGCTGAAAAAGAAGCCAACATGACAGAAAATAAGTGGATAGAAATTATTGAAACTAAAAAAGAATTAGAAAATATACCTGTTATTATAAATGCAAACTTTGGACATACAACCCCTATTTTTACTTTCCCAATTGGAGGTTATGTAAGTATTGATACAACAAATAATATCAAGATAAAAATACATGATTAAATAAATTATATCTAGTAATAATTAAGAGAAAGGAGATGTTAAAGCGATTGGAAGATAATAAAATTATAATTTATACAACAGAAGATGGTCAGGTTGATATTGAAGTAAGACTAGAAGATGAAAATGTGTGGCTTACACAGAACTCAATGGCTGAACTATTTGATACAACAAAACAGAATATAAGTTTACATATAAAAAATATATTTGAAGAAAAAGAGTTAAATGAAAGTTCAGTTGTCAAGGAAAACTTGACAACTGCTAAAGA
>CAMMFK010000022.1 GCA_946496115.1 uncultured Clostridium sp. | reverse complement strand
ACATCGCCCTTTCACGGCGGAGACATGGGTTCGATTCCCGTCGGGGTCACCAAATACGCCACTTTAGCTCAGCTGGTAGAGCAACTGACTTGTGGGATAGGTAATTATTTAATTACTTTGAACTATCTTGCACCTTTGTGAGGAAACTTGCAGAGTGGACATCGCTAATTCGGGGAAGACTAAGTAGAAATATATGTTAATCCCGAGCTAGAAAGCAATTTCAAGTGTAGAGACTTTATACGATGTGCCTAAGGTTTATCTATGGCAAAGAGAAAGTCCAGACCACAAACATTATATGGCAATGAAAATTGTAGTGGTATGAATCAGTAGGTCGTCCGTTCAAATCGGACAAGTGGCTCCATCATTAAAGGTCAGTAATTTTAGTTAAGCTATTGTTATTGGCTTTTATTTTTTTATTTAAAACACATTACAAAGGAGCAAATAAAAATGGTAGAAAATCTAGAAAAAAATATAGCAAATAAAGTTGCTATAGTAACAGGTGGAGCAAAAGGAATAGGAGCCTCTATTGTAAAAAAACTAGCTCAAAATGGGTACATAGTTATACTAAATTATAATAAGTCAATAAATGAAGCTAAAGCAATCGAAAATGAATTTAACAATGTGTACACATTTAAAGCTGATGTGTCAAATTATAAAGAAGTAAAAGCATTAGTAGACTTTACAATAAATAAATTTGGAAAAATAGATTTACTAGTAAATAATGCAGGAATAGACCTAGTAAAAACGATAAATGATACAAGTATAGAAGACTTTGATAATATATTAAAAACAAATTTATATTCAGCATTTTACACATCAAAAGAAGTATCACAATATATGATAAATGCTAAAGCTGGAAAAATAATAAATATAAGTTCAATATGGGGCATAATAGGAGCATCTTGTGAAATGGCTTACTCAGTTAGCAAAGCAGGAATTGATGCAATGACAAAATCTTTAGCAAAAGAGCTAGGACCTTCAAACATACAAGTAAATAGTATTGCTCCAGGCATAATAGATACAGATATGAATAAATTTCTCTCAGCAGAAGAAAAAAAGCAAATAGAACAAGAAATTCCGCTAGAGCATATAGGAAAAACAGAAGATGTAGCTGAAACTGTCTTGTTTCTAGCAAATTCAGGCTATATTACAGGGCAAGTTATACAAGTAAATGGCGGTTGGAACGTTTGATTTTCTGAGAAATTTATAAGATATTATTTGATAAATAGTAGAAAAAAGAAAGCATTTAAATGCTTTCTTTTTAGTAATATATATGTTAATCAATAAAATAATTATTGATTAACATCTTCAGATTTTTTTCTATAATTTCCAGTAATAATTTTTGGGAAATATTTAATTATTTTATAAACAGCAAGCTTAATTTTCTTGCTCCATAAATAAGTTTTTCTAAGTCTACGAGGAGTATCTAAAGAATTATTTTCAACAACAGCTAAAGAAACTGGTGCTTCTTCTATATTAAATGTATAATTTTGTCCTTCGTTATTATCCCACTCATTATTAGAATTTCTAAAGCATAAATTTAATTTATCACTATTATTTAGTTGAAGTTCTGCTTGAAATCCCAATTCTGTTTTATTCATAGGAATATCAGAAACATTATCCCAATTATCACCAAATCCATAATGAATAAATACTTCTTCAGAGCCATTCTGAAAAAGTTTACCAGTATATGATATCTTAACATTAGAACTTTGAATCAATTTATCTGTATTAAAAAATATATTTTTAACTAATTCCATAATTTTCTCCTATGCTTAAAACTAGACTAATTATATTATTATTTGACAAATTATTCAATAGATTTATAAATTTGTATTATAAATGTAAAAAAAGTGTAATATTTTTGAAAAATATTACACTTTAAAGATTAGAAATTAATGAAGTTAATATATTTAAAATCCGGAAAAAGTTAATTTTATGAAACTATTTTTCTACTTTTCCAAGAACTCTACCAATTATATAAAAGTTATCCTTAGAAGTGACAACAATGTCATCAATGCCATCTTGTTCAGCTCTTAAAACCAAATCATTTTTTCTAACAATAAATTTTCTAATGATGTATTCTCCTCTATATTCAAAAAGACCAAAATCTTTATTATTTAAAGGGGTATTAAGCTCAATAAAAACATAGTCGTTTTGATTAAATTTAGGAGCCATAGTATTATCTTTTACTTTCAAACAAAGAGAACTTGATGCATATTCTTGAGGCACAGTTGCAAAACCAGTAAGAGTGTCGAACATAGGAATAGTATCATATTTAATATGATTTACAACTTCATAACCAGTTTGTTCTTCTGTTAATTTTTTATCATAAGTATACATTATTGGTTGATAAGGGATTTTTAAAGAATCACAAAGAGCCTTTAAAGCTTTGTGACTAGGATTTCTCTCTCCTTTTTCAATATGTGTTAAGTGACCAACATTAATATTTGTTTCTTTTGCAATATTTGTTTTGGAAATATTTTTATCTTCTCTTATTTTAGAAAGCATATCTCCTATCATAAAATCAATCCTTTCGTATATTAAAAGTTTAACAACATATATTTTAAGAAAAGCAGTAAGAATATTTATGCTAATATTTCTTAAAATCATCTCATAAAATTCGACATAATTATACAAAATTCTACAAAAAATGTCTAGTAAATAAATTAAAATATTGTAAAAAAATTTGCAGTGTGATAATATTTTTATATATAAAAAATTGAATTAATATTCTACTAATTTTAGATTTAAAAGAATAAATGCAAAGAAAGAAAATAAAATAATTTTATAAGCAAATTTAAAATGTAGATTATTACAAAATATATAAATTATAAAATGAACAAAAAGATAAAATTATAATTATAAGGAAAAGGAATTGTAAAATGAGAAAAGGGAAAAATACGAAACAAAAGAAAAATAAAAAAGTTATAATAATTTTATGTGTTATAGCGTTTATAATATTTATTTCAGTAATATTTAGTCTAATAAATATAGGAAATGATAAAATATATCCTAATATTGATGTACAAGGTGTATCTGTTTATGGGAAAGAGCAAGAAGAAGCAAATACAGAATTAAATAAAATATACAATGAAAAGAAAATTGCAGGAATTAAATTAAAGCAAGGAGATTATGAAACAACAATTTCTTTTGACCAAATGGGTGTAAGTACAGATGTAGGGAATGCTGTAACTAAGGCATATTCTATAGGAAGAAGTGGAAATATAATAACTAATAATTACAATATTTTATTAAGATATTTTATTCCACAAAACATAGAAATTGATTTTACAATAGACGAAAACAGTATAGATAAAATTATAGAAGATGTAGAATCAAAATTACCAAATGTAGTTGTAGATAATGATTATTATATAGATGGAGACAAATTAATTATAACCAAGGGGAAAGCGGGCGTTGTAATTAACAAAGAAGAATTAAAACAACAAATAATTGCAGAAATTAAAGATTTTTCAGATGACAATTATACAATAGAAATACCGGTAACGGAAACTTCACCAGAAGAAATAAATTTAGAAAAAATAGCTAATGAAATAACCTGTGAACCTAAAAATGCTTACTTAAGTGAAGATCCACTTGAAGTACATGCAGAGCAAGATGGCATAAGCCTAGCTATATCAATAGATGAGGCAAAGCAGGTACTTGCAGAAGATAAAGAAGAGTATGAAATACCATTAACAATAACAGAAGCGGAAGTAAAGGTAACAGATTTAGGAGAAGATGCATTTCCAAATCTACTTGGAACTTGCACAACTAATTATGATGCAAGTAATATAAACAGAAATAATAATTTGGTATTAGCCGCAGAAAAGTTGAATGGCACAATAGTTAATCCGGGCGAAACTTTTTCATACAATCAAACAATAGGAAAAAGAACAATTTCAGCAGGATTTAAAGAGGCAAAAGCTTATGCAAATGGAAAAGTAGTATTAGATGTAGGCGGTGGCATTTGTCAACTCTCATCAACATTGTATAATTCTGTTTTACTATCTAATTTAGAAGTAGTAGAAAGAAGAAGCCATTATTTTAAAACTTCATATTTACCAGCAGGAAGAGATGCTACAGTATCATGGGGTTCAGTAGACTTTAAATTTAAAAATAATAGAAAATATCCTATAAAAATAGTAGCAACAGCTCAAGATGGAGTAGTAAAAGTAGATATATATGGTATAAAACAAGATGATGATTATGATGTAACAATAGAATCTGAAGAAACAGGTGTAATACCTATGGAAACAGTATATGAGGAAGACAATTCTTTGGCAGATGGACAGCAAGTAGTGACTCAAAGAGGAGAAGATGGCTGTACGAGTGAAACTTACAAAACGCTTTATAGAAATGGTATAGTTGTTTCAAGAACATTGGTGTCAAAAGACACATATAATGATTTGCCAACTATAATTAAACAAAATGTGAATTGATGAGTATAAAAAAGAACTATGAAACGTATAGTTCTTTTTACTTCTTTTCTACATCTATTATCTTTTCTAAATTATCTTTTAAAGGATTTAAATCGTTTTGTACAATATCCCAAATAATATTTACATTTATACCCTCATAATCATGTACTATTCTATTTCTTATTCCTTTTAAAATATTCCACTTAATCTCTGGATATTTAATTTGAGTTTCTTTGTCTATATTTTTTACTAATTCTCCTATTTGACTTATAGCAAAAATTGTAGCATCTATCTTTTCCTCGTTGTTGGAAAATGTATCATAAGTACAGTCCTTTGTATACTTAAATGCTTTTTCAATATAAGTTATCATCTTTGATAAAGATATAAATTCTTTACTTTTCATAAACAACAACTCCAGTTTTCTTTATTTCACTATCTATTTTTGAATTTTCTATAATTTCTGACTTTTCAAATCCATCTACTTTTTTATTAAAGTTATCTTCTATTTCACATATTAAACTAATAAGATTAAAACCTTTTATAGTATTATTTGTATCAATAACTAAGTCTATATCACTACCTTTATTAGCTTTATTTTTGGCATAAGAGCCAAACAAAGTAACTCTTTTTACTGGCTTATTTTTCAATATTTTATTTAATATGATACGTATTTCTTCAATACTATATATTTTATCATTCATAGTCATATAAATCGACTCCATATATTCATATAAATTATTTTTATTATTCATATACTGAAAATTAAAAAAGAAAAAAAATTTGGTGCACCTCCGGGGGGTCGAACCCCGGACCTTCTGATTAAGAGTCAGCTGCTCTACCAACTGAGCTAGAGGTGCAAATGAATAAATAAAAATCATGCACACAATTTATTATAATACTAATACTCGCTTTTGTCAACCGGCTCTAGAGAAAAATAGTGTAAAATTATTAATAAAAAATCCACAAAAGATTTACATAATCAAATTTGCGTGATATAATGTATAATAGTTTTAAAATAAGGAGATTTAGAATGTATAGTAAAGAAATAAAAGAAAAAGTACTATATTTATTATCACAAGGGGAAACAGTAAAAAGGGTACAAGAAATTTTGTCTAAAGAAAATGAAATAACAATATCTATGCCAACAATTTATTCTTGGAAAAAGAAAGCAATAGGTGTTTCAAAAGAAGAACAAAGCAAAGTAAGTAAAGAAGAAGAGCAACCTACTGAAAAAGATAAAGTAAAAAAAGATGATAAGAATGCTTCACAAACATCCGCTGATGAAAACTATGCAACAAATGTTAGGCAAGATGAAATAGACTCAAGTAATGAATCTGACGTACCTAAAAGGGACATCGAAGGTAAAAGAACTTTTAATAGTAGTAAGCCAGTATATGAAGATAAAAATATTGAAATGCTTGTGAATGTAATGGCAGAAATTAAGTCATTAATTAATAGAGAATTATACACGGATGCTTTAGGTTTATGTGAAAAGTATACAACAGAATATTATGGTAACAAATATCCAAGGCAAGTGTCATTTTTGGAAAATCAAAAGTTACAAGCAATGATAGGGTTAAGGATGAATGATGAGGCATTAAAATTGGAAGAAGAATTAGAAAGAAAATATCCTTGGAATACATCAGCATTTAGAATTCAAAAAACAAGAGCATTAACTTACAATTCTGCTTTTAAAGAAGCAATAGAATTAAGCAAAAAATGTGAGGAAGAATATCCGAAATATGCTTTACAATTTGCTTCCTTAAGAGTGAATGCATATTTGCAATTTGAAAGATATGATGAAGCACTAAGAGAAATGGATGGCATGATTGAAAAATATGGCGTAGATTATGTTTACAGTCTAAAAATAAGTGCATTAATTGGCTTAGAAAGATATGATGAAGCTATTGAAAGTTCAAAAACTTATGAAAATGAGTTTTACACACATAGAAAATTCAAAAGTGCTATTGTATTAGCTTCACAAAGGGTAAAAGCTTTAATGCAAAGCAAAAATTATGAAGAGGCTGAAAGAGAAGCTAAAATAGCAATAAAGAAATACCCGTTTGTTAAAACTACTTTTGAAAGCCAAATAATAACAATACTGACAGAATCTAAAGGAATAGAAGAAGTTATTAGAGCTGTTGACATATTTAAGAGACAAAGTCCTGAAAAAAGTTCAACATATGACTCTCAATTAGTAGAGGCTCTTATAAGTGCAAATCAATATCTAGATGCAATAGAAAGAACAAGAGAATTAGAAGAAAAATATGGATTTATAATAGGTAATAAATTTGCCTCTCAAAGAATAAAAGCATTAATAGCATCAGGAAAACTTGATGAAGCAGAAAAAGAGGTAATTAAGAGTGAACAAAAGTATCCTGAAAAAGGAGAGAATTTTGCTTCACAAAGGTTGAATATATTGATAGAAAAAGGAGAATTAGAAAGAGCAAAAAAAATAGCACGAGAGTTAATTACTAAATATCCAAAGAGTGAAGCAAGATGGCTAACTATGATAAAGAAAATTAATGATAAAATAGCACTTGAAAAATCAAAAAAGAATGATGATAATCCTACAACTACGGTAACTTCAAGTGTAGACAAAAAAACTTCATCAGCACAAGCGACGAAAGAAGGTTCCAAAAAAGAGACTGCATTATCAAAAGAGATTAAAGATGATACAAAACCAAAAGCATCACTACAAAAAATATTAGAAATGAGCGAAGAAGAATTTGAAACTTATGCAAAAACATTGCAAAATAGGGAAACACTATTTGCAGTAGTAGCTAGAAGCAAAAAACAAAATCAAGATAAACTTGCAATTGGATACATAGACATGTACTTGAAAAAGCATGAAAATGCAGATAGTGATTTAGCAAAACAACTAAAAACAATTGCAAAAGCAAAAACACCAATATTTGATACTGCAAAATGGGATACATTAGCCAAAAGATTTAATTTAGACTTCAACAGTGGAGCAAAAACACTATTAAGACAAATGGTAGAATTAGCAAAGCAAATTAATAATCACCCATTTGATTTGCAAATAGATAAAGAAACATTACTAGCTATACAGCAATTAACAAAATTAAGCTTAAGCCCAGATTATCCAGACGAAGGACAAAAAATAGAAATAGAGAGGTAAACTTATGGCAAATATGTTAGATTACATAAAAGAAAATGGAAATACTGCATTTCAAGAAGAAAAATTTAACGAAATAGATAACCTAATTTTTTCAAGGTTATCTTATTTGCCGTTCGAAGAGATAAAAATAGAAGAAAAAGAAACATTTGAAATAATAGCTCAAAAACTACAAGATATAGATATTAAAAAATTTAATATGAAAAAGGACAAAGAGCTCATTAAATTAGTCGGAAAAAGTAATAGATATAAAGATTTACTTGTAACTGATTATTATTTTTCAAGAGATGACAAAAAGGAAAAACAATTCGTGGCAATCACTATTCATCTGGAAAATGAAGAAATATATATTTCATACAGCGGTACAGATGATACACTTGTTGGGTGGAAAGAAGATTTTAACTTAAGCTTTATGACAAATATACCAGCGCAGTCAGAAGCTTTAAAATATATTAGAAGAGTATCTAAAAAATATAATAGCAAAATTCATCTCGGAGGACACTCTAAAGGTGGTAATTTAGCTGTTTATGCAGGAATATTTTGTTCAAAAAAAGTGCAAGATAGAATAATAGATATAACAAATTTTGACGGACCAGGTTTTGATAAAACAGTTATAGAAAAAGAAAAATATAAAAGGGTATTAAATAAAATAAACACATATATTCCACAATCTTCTCTGTTTGGAAGGTTGCTAGAACATGAAGAAAAATATATAATAGTTACAAGTGATCAATACACATTTATGCAACATGATATATTTTCGTGGAGGATAAATAACCATCAAATAGAAAAAGCTGACAAAGTCACAGCCGGTAGCGATTTTATGAATAAAACCGTTAGAAATTGGCTAAAAACCACGAGCCCAAAGCAAAGAGAGCATTTTATAAATACATTGTATGAAATAATTACAAAAACTAAGGCAAAAACATTTAAAGAATTTACGGCAGAATGGACAAAAAATGTGGGAATTATATTAAAATCATATAAAGATATAAGTAATGAAGATAAAAAAGAAATAGGAAAAATGATTTTAACCTTTTTTACAGCTGTAAAAGATACTATAATGGAAAAAGTTATTTAGGGTTAAATATATAAAAAAGTTTTCAAATTATTATAAATAAACAAAGGAATAGGGGGAGAATACTATGATAAAAATATACAATACAGATATTTTAACAGATAAATTTGAGGAGATAAATGAATATAAAGAAGGTTCATGGATAAATATGATAAATCCTAGCGAGGATGAAATAAGAACAGTTTGCAGTAATTTAAATATACAAGAAGATTTTATAAGATATTCACTAGATAGTGAAGAAAAAGCCAGAATAGATTATGAAGAAGATGATGACACAATACTATTTATTATGGACGTGCCTATTTTAGAACAAGTAGAAAACCACGAAATATACACTACAATGCCATTTGGTATGATAGTTGTAAGAGATGACTTTATAATAACAGTTTCATTAAAAGAATTAGATATACTAAAAGATTTTACGATTAACAAAGTAAAAGGATTTGCCACATACAAAAAAAGCAGATTTATTTTACAAGTAATGTACAAAAATTCATCTAGTTATTTGAATTATTTAAAATTAATTAACAGGGAAACAGAAATTGCCGAAAATAGATTAAAAAGCTCTATGAAAAATAAAGCATTATTAAAATTACTAGATTTGGAAAAATCTTTGGTATATTTTATAACATCTTTAAGAGCCAATGAAGCGGTAATGGAAAGAACTATAAAAATTAAGAACATTAAATTATATGAAGATGATGAAGACATATTAGAAGATGCAATTATTGAAAACAAGCAAGCTATAGAAATGAGCAAAATATACAAAGATATATTAGATAGCACAATGGACGCATATTCTTCTATAATTTCAAATAATCTAAATGAAGTAATGAAACTTTTAACATCAATAACAATTATAATATCAATACCAACATTAATAGCTTCACTTTGGGGAATGAATGTTGAAGTACCTTTTGAGATAGAAAAATACGGATTTTGGATACTTTGTGGAATAGCATTTGCGGTTACAGCAGTTACAATTGTGCTATTAAATAAAAAAGGATTGCTGGGAAAGTAAAAAATTATAAATTAAAAATATAACAGAATTCATCTCCAAAAAATGTGAAATAGCACAAAACTTAGCACTTGATAAATTAAACATAATTTAGTATAATTAAATTTATGAAAAAAGGAGAGAAGAAGATATGCTAACAGTTAATAATGTATCAGTAAGATTTGGAAAAAGATCATTATATGAAGATGTCAACATTAAATTTAACAAAGGATGCTGCTACGGTATTATAGGAGCAAATGGAACTGGAAAATCTACATTTTTAAAGGTACTTTCAGGTGAATTAGAACCAAGCAAAGGAGAGGTAAGTAAAGACAGAACTGAAAGAATATCTGTGCTTAATCAGAACCACTTTGCTTTTGAAGAATATACAGTAATAGATACAGTTATTATGGGCAATAAAGAACTATACCAAATAAAAACTGAAAAAGATGCAATTTATGCTAAACCTGACTTTAATGAAGAAGATGGCATGAAAGCAGCAAAGCTTGAAGAAAGATTTGCTGAGCTTGATGGTTGGAATGCTGAATCAGATGCACAGCAACTTTTAAATGATTTAGGAATATCACCTGAAAAACATTATAAAGTGATGAGTGAAATAGAAGCAAAAGAAAAAGTTAAAATTTTGCTTGCTCAAGCATTATTTGGAAATCCAGACATATTGCTTCTAGATGAGCCAACAAACGACTTGGATTTAAAAACTATTTCTTGGCTTGAAGAATTTTTAATTAATTTTGAAAATACTGTTATAGTAGTTTCTCATGATAGATATTTCTTAAATAAAGTATGTACTCACATTTGTGATGTGGATTATGGGGAAATAAAGGTTTATCCTGGTAACTATGACTTCTGGTATGAATCTAGTCAGTTGATTCAAAAGCAAATGAGAGAGCAAAATAAGAAAAAAGAAGAAAAAATCAAGGAACTACAAGAATTTATTGCAAGATTTAGCGCAAATGCTTCAAAATCTAAGCAAGCTACTTCCAGAAAGAAGTCACTTGAAAAAATACAACTTGATGAAATCAAACCATCAAATAGAAAATATCCATATATAGATTTTAAACCAGACAGAGAACCGGGAAATGAAATATTAGAGGTTAAAAATTTAAGCAAAACTATAAATGGAGAAAAAATATTAGATAATATTTCATTTAAATTAAAAGACAAAGATAAAATAGCAGTTTTAGCAGAAAATGAAAATGCAATTACAGTATTATTTCAAATTTTAGCAGGCGAGTTAGAACCAGATGATGGAGAAATAAAATGGGGAACAACAATTACAAATAGTTATTTCCCAAAAGATAATAGCTATTTATTCGAATCAAATGATTCAATAACTGATTGGCTAAGAAGGTATTCAAAAGACCCAGATGAAACATATGTAAGAAGCTTTTTAGGAAGAATGCTATTCTCTGGTGAAGAAGCATTAAAGCCAGTAAATGTGCTATCTGGTGGAGAGAAGGTAAGATGTGTACTTTCAAAAATAATGTTATCAGGAGCAAACTTTTTAATATTTGATGAACCAACAAACCATTTAGACATGGAAGCAATTACATCATTAAATGAAGGAATGAAAAAGTTTACAGGAAACATCATTTTCACATCACATGACCATCAATTAACAGAGACTGTTGCAAATAGAATATTTGACATTAGAAAAGATGGATTTGTTGATAGAGAAATAACTTACAATGAATATTTAGGAATTGAATAAAAACTTAGAGCTTGTTTTTGGGACACCTCCTAAAAACAAGCTTATTTGAATATTAAATAATTAAAAAAGCAAAAAAGGGGCTCCGCCGGAAGGCCGGCGGAGCGAGATGTAGCATCAAGCTGTTGTTTCCGATGCGTCCATCACGAATTGCCACGAAGGATGTGCTCCTATAAAGTGGCCACCTTCGTCCTCTAGATAGAGGTATACTCCATTTGGAGAATCTCTGAAGGCAAAGGCGTGATACTTGTCACCAGGCTTAAACAGCCCATGAGGTAAACAAGCACCAACAAACATGGCAGTTGCATCAATTTTATGCATGTAAAACACCTCTTTTAGTTATTGGGTACTTATTATTATATCACATTATGTAAAGAAATGCAAATTTCGGATTTGAACTCAAAAAATAAGCTGTTTTAAGAAGGATAACCTCCCCAAAACAGCTTAAAATATTATTTATATTTCTCTTTAATTTCCTCAATCTCATCATAATGATTATCTATTATATCTAAGAATACAGAACCAATGTGAGGGTCAAACTGTGTTCCTAAATTTTTCATAATTTCGTCTCGTACCACTTCTTTAGGTAAACTATCTCTGTAAACCCTTTTTGAAGACATAGCATCAAAAGAGTCGGCAACCGCGGCTATTCTAGCCATATAAGGTATATTTTCACCAGACAAGCCTTCTGGATATCCTCTACCATCATATCTTTCGTGGTGATATTTTACAAAAGGAATAATGTTTTTAAATACATCACAATCACCAAGTATTTGAACACCAATCATAGGATGCTTTTTTATTTCTGCATATTCTTCATCAGTAAGCTTACCATTTTTCAATAATATAGTATCTGGAATACCAATCTTACCTACATCATGGAATAAACCACCTACTCTTAAATCTTCAAGTTCACTATCATTTAAACCCAAGTATTTTCCAATTAAAACTGAATAAGCAGAAACTCTGTCAGAGTGACCTCTTGTATAAGAATCCTTTGCTTCAACAGTAGCTCTGATGGTTTGAATAATATCCATATAAGACTTTTTTAATTTTTGGTTAGCATCAGTAAGTTTTTCATTTATATCACTTATGGTTTGTCTTTGCTCAATTGACTTTATACCAGATTCTATTAATAATAATAGTTGATCGAAGTTATCACTTTTTTCACAATAACCTTGTATATCTAATTGTTTGATTGTATCAAGCGGAGGTGCTAAATCCTTATGTCCAGTAAGTAACAATATATATAAGTCTTTATCGAATTTTCTTATTTCTGCTACTACTTGGTCTCCGTGAAGTGGATCCATTATAAAATCAAGTAAAAGTAAATCATATTTTGTCTTTTTCATTTCCTCTAAGGCATCAAGCGGATTTGTAAATGTTTTTAAATCATATCCATGCCTTTTTAATACGACTGTTAATGAGTCTAGTATTCCAGGATCATCATCAACAGCAATTATTTTGAAAGGTGAAGATACAACTTCTTGCATATATTTTCTCATATATACCTCCTAATAAATTTATTATTAATTAAGAATTTTGAAAATTAAAATTGTATTCTTAAAATGTGAAATTTATTATACTAATATTCTATTCTTTAGGTAGAATAATATTAAACCTTGTGCCCTTACCAATTTCAGATTCAAAATTCATATCACCCTTAAAATGACCTTTTATTGTAGAGTAAGACATAAATAATCCTAGTCCAGTACCTTTTTGACCTTTGGTTGTTATCATTTGATTAAATAACTTATCTTGTACTTCTTTTGGAATTCCTGAGCCATAATCTATAACTGAAATCAATAATTTTCCATCTTTACTATCAATAACTAAGTCAATGTTTTGGTTAGGTTTACCATTATATGATTGTATAGCATTGGAAATAAGATTATTTATTACCTGTACCAAACTGTTTATATTTCCTAAAATCTGAGTATTTTCGCTAGTTTTATATTCTGTGTTTAATGTAACCAAAGCATTTTTTAATTCATGCTTCATTAATATGTTTACTCTATTTAATAATTCTTTAACAGTAAATAGAATAGGCTTTTCATCGTTCATATTAACGGCTTGACCTTTTACTGCTGTTATAACATCCGACATATATGAATCATAAGTTCTTATTTTAGAAATCCAATTACTCATATCATTGGCAATAGCATGATGGTCTTCTTTAGTTACTTCAGGGTCATCTATAGATTCTTTATATTCTGTAATTAAATCTTCTAAACCATCGGCAGCACCGGATATTGACATTATAGGAGTTTTTAAATTATGGGCTATACCACCAATCATTTGTCCAAGAGATGCCAAACGCTCTCTTTCCATTAAAGTATTTTGGTTTTTCTCTAAATTTTGCATATCTATCAAATGCTGTGTAATATCTTTAAATAATATTAATATTCCTATACAATTACCGTCTTCATATATACCACTTATTTCTACGTTGTAATGTTTTTCTGTATCGGTAAGAATTACTTGTAATTTATAAACTTTTTCATCTTTTTTTGCACTTGAAATACAAGTTCTTAAGCTACCTTTTTGAGCAACAATATTTTGAGAAAAATTTAAATCAAATAAATTTTTTCCTATCAAGCTATTTTTATTTAAATTAAATACTTTCTCAAATGGCTTGTTACAATCAGATATAATACAATCTTGATTTAAGACTAGGTATAAATCTGACATCTGGTCTACAACTTTCTTTAAAGCAATTGGTGCAACGTTTAAAAAGTTATATCTTAAAATGGCAATCCCAAAAAATAAAATTGTAACTATAAAAGATATAGGTGTAACATAAATATTGGAATCTATTACTGTCATACATAAAACATTTACAGCAATGGGTATAAGTGATCCCAGTATAATTAATAATGACTGCTTAGACAACATAGATGATTGCTTAGCAGAAGCTCTAAGTAACATAATTATATCTACTGCAAATAGGACATAAGTATATATTGAGTGCACATAAAAATAGGAGCCAAATGTTGTTTCAGCGGTATTTACAGAATAATATTCATAAAATAAATGATGAAAATCATTTGTCCATAGTACAATCATTGTAATTGTAGGTATAACAAATAGTAACAAAAACCATTTCTTAAAATGAATTTCCTTTTTTGTAAATACATATGATACAAAGAATAAAGCAACTGGTGTTAAAACTATTGGTATATATATAAAGTAATCTACATATACTGCTAAATCTGGAGATATGTAATTGATAACTAAAATTTGTACCATTAGTCCTACACACCATAGCATCATACATACCATAGTAAGCTCAAAAGTTCGAACTAACTGGCTCCTCTTATTCCCTCTTTTTCTAATATAATAAAATACAACTAATTCTAATACAACAGTTATTAATAATGCTATAAAGTAACCACTTAATGACATATTAACCTCCTCTTAAGTTTTCAATAAGCTTCATACTTCTTTTGCAAAAGAAACGAAACTTAACTTTTCTACAAGTTTCTTAATATTTTTTCTATATACTCTTTGGTTACAATTGGCCAACTAAAGTCAGTTTTATTCAAGAATTTCAAAGTAAATTTGTTAGTTATTTTTAAATTAGTCTTGTAAATTAAATTCCTGTTTTTATCTAAGTCATTTAATAAAACACTTACTTTATCTGAATTGGTACTATTAAACAATAAATTATTTAAATGTTCTTTAAATACTTCATCTTTTACTATAGCTATATCATATCCTAACTCATATAAATATTCAAGAAAAATATTTATAAATAAATGATTAGAATTATATAAGTGAAGTACAGTCATTGGATAGGTGTAATATCTCATACAAACTACAATAGATTCAGCAATTTTATCAACAGGACTGAACTCTACATAATTATTAATCATAGATTCAGGTAATTCTTTTAAAAATAAGAATGCTTTAACTCTATTTAAAAAAGCGTTATCACTACTATTTTCTTGAAATTTACCATCTGTATACCTATTAGTAATATTACCTATTCTAAGTACAAGACCTCTTAACTTTTTATTTGCAATTTCTTCTAACACGTATTTTTCAGCTTCAAATTTACTTCTAACATAAACATTGTCTAATGGTTGATTTATAAATAAATTGTTTTCTCCAAAGTATATAGTCTTTTTTGGAGCATAACTACTAGGAAGAGATGTCATGGTATTGCCAGATACACTTATTGTAGAGGTTTGATAGAATTCTTTATTAAATTCTTCACAGAATTTAACCAAGTTTTTAACACCTACAACATTTATTTTCTCGAATTCTCCATAGTATCCGTAATGTTTAACAGAAGCGGCACAATTTACAACAGTTTGAACTTCTTTTCCTAAAAAGCTATAAACATCACTTGAAGTTCCAAAATTGTCATTTGTTATATCTCCAGCAATTACAAATAATCTTTTGCCAAATAGATTACTTAAATCACTTCCAAAATAATATTGAAATTTTCGTTTTAATTTATTTTCAGGTGAAGTGCTAGGGTCTTTACGTATTAAACAATATATTTTTATATCATCTATTTTCAACAATTCTGCTAAAACATGAATACCTAAAAAACCAGTTGCACCAACAAGTAAGACATTTTTTAGCATTTTTTGTTTTAGTTTCATGCTTCTAAATGTTGAGTTTTTCTTTAACAATTTATCTACTTTTTTAAAATCTTTTTTAGTATATGTTGGCATTGTCTTTTTATTTATATGATTTTCTATAAAGTTAGCCAAATCATGAATTGTATTATTTTTAAATAGATCACCATAATTAATATTATAATTATGTTTCATTAATTCTATTTGCAATTTTAAAGCACTTAAAGAATCTCCACCAATTTCAAAGAAATTATCATCTATACTTATTTCTTCTAAAGATAATATAGTTCTCCATATATTTAAAATTTTGTTTTCTAATTCTGTTTTGGGAGGAATAAGTTCTTTTGCCTCGAATACTGGGTCAGGTAATAATTTTCTGTCTATTTTTCCATTAGGTGTATATTTAAAAGTTTCCAATTGTACCAAATAATTTGGAACCATATAACTTGGAAGTTTTTTAGCTAAAGATTTTTTCAGAAGCGATAGAGAAACTCTTCCATCAGCAACAAAATATCCGCACAAAATGTCTCTACCTTGAACATTTTTTAATGTTACAACAGCAGATTTTACACCTTTATAACTACATATATTCGTTTCTATTTCACCAAGTTCTATTCTTAAACCGTGTATTTTTACTTGGAAATCAGCACGTCCTAAACATTCTAATTCTCCGTTAGGTAGGACCTTAGCTAAATCACCAGTATTGTAAATTCTTTCGCCATTATACATTACATATTTTTCAGAAGTTAACTCTGGTCTATTTTTGTAACCTATAGTGACTCCATCACCACCTAAGTAAAGTGTACCAGGTACATTATATGGTACAAAATTCATATCATTATCTAAAACTAATGCATGAGTGTTTGGAAGTGGTGTTCCAATAGTTATACTATTTGAATTTGTAAGATCTTTTAATGTAGAGCCAACCGTTGTTTCAGTAGGACCATACATATTATATATTTTTGTTTGAGAAACAGACTTTATGTCTTTCAACAAATCTAAAGGAAATGGTTCACCAATTAGAGAAACAACCTTAAGATTTGCTAAATAAGGTAATTTGTCTGTCATCAACAACTTAAACTTAGAAGGTGTTGTTTGTATTACATCTACTTTGTTCTTTAAGCATAAATCGTTTAATAGAATTGGATTGTTTTGCTCTTCATTACTTGCCATAACCACCTTCATACCAGTACATAAAGGTAGTAAACTTTCAAAAACATATATATCAAAACACATAGTAGTAATAGAAACTATAGTTAAATTTTTCAAAGGCATATCGTAAAAAGTTCCACATATAAAGTTAACTACGTTTGATTGCTTAATCATAACTCCTTTAGGCTTTCCAGTAGAACCTGAGGTATATATTAAATAAGCAATACTATCAGGAGTTTGATTTGTTTTAAATTCCTTATAAGTTTTATAATTATTTTCATCATCTACTAAAACGGCTTTAACAGGAATTATATCTTTAAATTTAGTTTCAGTTAAAATTACATTTATTCCACTATCTTCAATGATATAATTAATTCTTTCCTCAGGATAAGCAGGGTCTATTGGCAAATATCCGCTACCTGATTTTAATATGGCAAGTTGAGAAATAATAAGGTTATCACTTCTGTCCATAAGCATACCAATAACTTCATTATTTCCAAGACTATGCAAATAATAAGCAAGTTTATTTACTTTATCTTGTAATTCTTTATAAGTGTATTTTTTTTCTCCATATACTAAAGCAGTTTTATTTGGCGTTTTCTTAACTTGTCTTTCAAATAAATCAATAATTCTGTACTCTTTAGGATAGTCTAAAGTAGGGTAAATATTTGGAATATTAGACAACATTTGTATTTGAGATATTTGTACATCATTATTTGTAATAACAGATTTGATTATATTGTTATAGCAATCTAGTAAATTCTCCATAAAACGCTTACTAAATAGTTTGGTACAATACTCAAGTCTAAGGTTGAAACCTTCATCATTTGGTGTAACTTCTAATGAAAAATCAAATTTAGAAGTTTTATTTTCTGGTATATAATATTCTACTGGAATTCCACCAAAATCAAATTTGGGTTTACCTTCACTTTCATAAGTAAAAAGTATATCAAAAACTGGACTACGACTTGTATCTCTTACAACATTAAGCTTTTTTACTAATTCATCAAAAGGATATGTTTGATGATTATATGCATTTAAACAATTATCCCTAACAAGTTCTAAGAAATCTGAGAACTTGTTAGTAGACTGAATATTTTGCTTAATTGCTAAAGTATTAACAAACATACCAATCACATCTTGAAGCTCATGATTATTTCTTCCTATAACAGGGCTTCCAACAACTATGTCATTTTGCATAGTATATTTATATAGTAATATGTAAAAACAAGATAGTAAAAACATATATGGGGTTACATTATACTTTTTACATACACTTGATATGTCTGATAAATTATTTAATGATAAATATACATTATTTCCTTCGTATGATTTAGTAGCTGTTCTTTCATATTCAGTAGGCATATTAAGAATAGGAATTTCATCTTTAAATTGGTTTACCCAGTAATCTTCGTCCTCTTTAAGTACTTTTTCAGAATCGGCATAATCAATATAGTCAATTTTAGAAGGTTTTATTTTTCTATCATTATATAAATTTATTTTGTCCTCATAACTTAATTTACTCATATAAAAACCTCGTTTCTTTTGTCCAAGAAACGGGGTTCATATCATAGTTGAGTTCATGAAACCCTTGCTTTTTAACTTTCATCGATTATACTATCGTTA
>CAMMFK010000021.1 GCA_946496115.1 uncultured Clostridium sp. | reverse complement strand
TAGTGTAAATGAATTATTAAGTGGGGAGATGATAAGAATGGATAATTATAATAAAGTAGCAGAGGAAAATTTTATTAAATTTCAAAAAGAAAAGGAAGATAGCGATAAAAGGCTACTATTTACCGAAATAATAATAGGAAGCATTGTTACTATATCATTTTTATTAATGATATTTTTATCAATATTTGCGATTGAGAATATTGTATGGAAAACGATAACGATAATTGTTGGCATTGTGATTTTTATAATAGGAATAGGATGTAGTCTTTTAATTGAACAAAAAGCAGGATATTATCAATGCGATAATTGCAAGTATAAATATATTCCAACTTATAAACAGGTTTTATTTGCAATGCACTTTGGCAGAACAAGATATATGAAATGTCCTAAATGCCATAAAAAAACATGGAATAAAAAAGTAATTGATTAGCTATATAAATGAATTGTATTAGAATTGAGAACATATAGGAGCGAATGGGAAGTTAGCCAAATGAGCCTTAGAGATTTAACTTCATGGCTTCCAAAAGTTGTAGATGAATTAAATGATGAAGTGTAGATGGATTAATTAATTTGATGAGCCAAGTATAGGTTTGCATCCTCAAGATGTAAAAACATTATTAAATGTATTCCAAAAGTTGATTGATAATGGTGCTACAATAATTGTAATTGAACACGACTTGGATGTAATTAAAAATTCTGATTATATTATAGATATGGGTCCAGAAGGCGGATACCTTGGAGGTGAGGTTGTTGCCTCAGGAACTGTGCAAGATATAAAGGAAAATAAGAAAAGCATTACGGGAAGGTATTTGAAGAAATGGTATCATCAGAAGTTGTAGATAGAGTAAGAGCTGAATTTTCTTTAGATGTTTTTGGGGATACCTCCCAAAAACATCATTAATTATATTTTGACTTATCATAAAATTTACCCTGCCACAAATCTTTCTCTTTCAATAACTTTTCAAAACCGTTTAATATCCACTTTTTATGCAAGTTCCATTTAGGAGCTACAAGTAAATCTTTTGGCGCATCTCCAGAAATCCTATGAATTATAATATCAGGTCTTAAATGAGTTATAACATAAGCCAAATTTTCCAAATAATAATCTAAAGTAATTGGAATATATTTATATTCATAATACATATTTGCCAAAACAGTATCCTTAACAACATAAGTAGAATGTATCTTAATCCCCTGAATATCATGTGAATTTATAAAATTAACAGTATTTTTTATATCTTCAAAAGTTTCAGTAGGAAGCCCAATCATTATATGAGCTATAACTTCAATATTATGTTTTCTTAAAATATTATCAGCATTTGTGAATTGTGTACTTGAATAACAACGATTAATTAAATCTCCAATTCTATCATTAGAAGTTTGCAAGCCAAGTTCAACGGAAACATTATATTTATTAGAATATGAGGCTAGTAAACTAGCTATTTCTTCATTAATACAATCAGGTCTAGTTGCAACAGACAAGCCAATAATTCTATTGTCAATTAAAGCTGCATCATATTTTTTCTTTAGATTTGGAATAGAATTATATGTATTCGTAAAGTTTTGAAAGTATACAATAAATTTATTTGCACGTTTTCCTCTATAACTATTTAAGAAATTTTGAACTTGCTTAGTAATGTTTAAATTAGAAAATTTTATTAACTCTCCTGAACCTTTTTGGCTACAAAATATACAACCTTTACTACTTAATGTGCCATCACGATTTGGACAAGTAAAACCTGCATCAATACAGATTTTTAATGTCCTTTCACCAAATTTATTTTTATAGTATGTATTTAAGTGATTATATCTTTCTTTATTTTCCATAATACATTAATTATATCAGATATGGCGAGAAACAGCAAATATATTTTTTTATATGTTTTTCAGAAAAATCTAGAATAATCTTTATTTATATGATATAGTTAGATAAATAGTAAGCTAAAAAGTAAACTAATCCCAAAAATAATTATATGGAGGTAATATACATGGTAGATTTAAAAAAATTGCAAAAAGAAATTTATCAAAATAAAGTTAATAAAGGATTTAACGTAACAGATATAAATAAAGAATTTTGTTTGACTTATGGCGAAGTTGCTGAAGCATATGAAGCATGGAGAAAAAAGAAAAATGATTTAGGTGAAGAATTGGCAGATGTTGCTATATATTTATTAGGATTATCAGAAATATTAGGAATAGATTTAGAAGATGAAATACAGAAAAAAGTATGCAAAAATGCCAAAAGGGAGTATAAAATTATTGACGGAGTAAATACAAGAGTTAAAGAGTCTGATGGAGAAAATGAAAGGTAAAAGTCATATATATTATAATTTTATGAGCACATAGAAACAAACACATTAAGAAAAGGACAAATGTAGTAAGGAGACTGACTATGAAAGATGATAAAAAAGCTTTGGTTCTATTTTCGGGAGGAAAAGATTCGTTAATTGTTACTCTAAGGTTATTAGATAGTAATTATAAAGTTTATTTAGTAACTTATGAAAATGGTTGCGGGCTAAAAACAGAAAATGTAAACAATACAATAGAAAGGCTTGTAAAAAAATATGGTACTGAAAAAATAGAAAACATTGGAATCAAAAATATTACTGGATTTTTTAGAGAATTCATATATCCATTTTATAATTATACAAGTAGTTACATAAAAGAAAATTATGGAGATATTACAATATCGCAATTTAATTGTTTAGCATGCAGATTAAGTATGTATATAGCTAGTATAATATTGTGTAATAGGTACAATATTAAAAATGTTTTTGATGGAGCTAGAAGAAGCCAGTTATTTGCAATAGAACAAAGAGAAATGTTAAATAAGTTTGAAAAATTATTTAGCGAAAATGGTATTAATATAAATTATCCATTAGAAAATGAAACTGATGACTGGAGATTAAAAAATGAATTACTATTAAGAGGAATAGTACCTAAGACATTAGAACCACAGTGTTTACTTGGCGTTCCTACTCCTTCAAATGAAAAGGAAGGTTTAAGTAAAAATGTATTGATGGCGACAACTAATGTTTATGAAAAATATTTAAAACAAAAAGCTAAAGAAATAATTGATAGATATAAAGATTTAAAATTAAATGGAGATTTTATATGAGCAATAGAAGTAAAAAATTTGTATTTATTCCTTTTTGCTTAATAGCACAAGCATATCAAGCTCAAGGAATAGTAAAATATGAGTGGAAGTCTTCAATAAAACCAATAGTAAAATTATTAATAGACAATGATATTAATATAATACAAATGCCTTGTGCGGAAACGTCATTTAAAGATTCATTAATCAGAGAACCCATGGGAATAAGTAAATATAATACAAAAGAGTTTAATGAACATTGTGAAGTTTTAGCAGAAGAGGTTTCAAAACAGATACATATGATATGTAAAAATGGGTATGATGTAATTGCAATTTTGGGAATTGAACAATCCCCATCATGTTGTGTAAATTATATTTATACAAATCATGGAATGGAAAAAAGGAAGGGTTTATTTATGGATAAACTTTGTAAAAAAATAGAAGATTTAGATATACCCGTTATAGGGATTAATAGGAAATATATTAATAAATCATTAAAAGAATTAGAAAAGGTTGTAGGAAAATAGTAATGTCAACAAATAACTCCTTGAGTATTACCAGCGCAACCACCAATTATTTTAACATTTTTAATTATATTATTTTCTACATCAATTATCATTTGCCTTGAGCAAACACCTTTAGGATTATATAAATATTGCATTTTTAACACTCCTTTTAATTAATATAACACATAGAAATAAGGATTTCAATAGCTAAAAAGCTGTTTGGGAAGATGACTTTAGTTTGAAAGTAAATATAGCTATTTTAAGAAGTTAGTTGAAAAGTAACAATAATTATAGTATAATTTAAATGTAAAATTGTTGAAATGATACAAGAAGCAATTGCTAAATAAAACAAAGCAAAAGCTATTTGATTATATGTTTAAAACTATACTAAGGAGTGATAATAATGGGTATTGTTCCTAAACCGAAAATCATTTCTCATAAAACATTGGAAATTAGAATAAATCAAAAACAAATCGCTGATGCAAACAAAAGACTTCAAAAGAAAATAGAAGCAGGCAATGACCGCCTCGCAAAAAGCGTTATTTACGCCAAAACCCAATTCTTTAAATAAGAATTATATAATCGAATAGCATAGCTTTTACAACCACTATAGAATATATTTTTCTATAGTGGTTTGTTTAAAATATTTATTGAGTCTATCTAAATAAAAGTAGATATAAGATTTTGTTAATAATGGAGGAGAGCGTAAATGACTGAGGAAGAAAAAATGTTAGCAGGAGAAATATATGATGCTAACAATGATAAAGGTTTAATAGAAAAAAGAATAATTGCAAAGGAATTATGCAAGAAATATAATGAATTGCATGTAAGAGATATTATAGGCAAAAAAGAGGTAATAGAAAAATTATTGCAAAAAGTGACTATTGGAAGCAATGTAGTTATTGGTGCTGGAAGTGTTGTTACAAAAGATATTCCAGACAATTGTGTAGCATATGGAAACCCATGTAAGGTTGCTAAAAGTTTATGATACATAGGATATGAATTTTAATAGATAAAAAGCTGTTCGGGGAAAGTATTCCTAGAAACAGCTTTTTAAATTTTATAAAAACTATTGACAACTGTATATAAACAGTATATACTGTACATATACAGCATAACACTAAATCAATAATATTTAGATTATTAAACGAAAGGAGTGTGGCGAGAATTGGACATTATAATTAGTAATTCAGTAGATACACCTTTATACGAACAAGTTAAAGAGCAAATAAAAAATAAAATAGTTGCCAATGAATTAAAGGCTGGAGAATTATTGCCTTCTATAAGAAGTCTGGCAAAAGATTTACGAATAAGTGTTATTACTACTAAAAATGCTTATGATGAATTAGAAAAAGAAGGCTATGTCGAAACTATTCCGGGAAAAGGTACATATGTTGCAAACAAAAATACAGAGCTTATAAAAGAGGAGCAACTGCAAAAAGTTGAAGGATTAATAGATACAGCGGTATCTATTGCTAAAATAAGTGGAATATCCAAAGATGAGATTAAAGAAATGCTTGATATTTTATATGGAGAAGAGAATGAAAATAAGCAAAACAAATAAAAGGGAGGAAAATATAGAGATGGCTAATAAAGAAAAAGATGAAAATATTTTAGAGGTTAGAAACCTAAATAAAAATTATAAAGGTTTTAAACTAAAAGACATTAACTTAACATTACCAAAAGGAATGATAATGGGATTAATAGGAGAAAACGGAGCAGGAAAAACTACAACTATTAAATCAATATTAAATTTAACAAAAGTAGATAGTGGAGAAGTAAAAATATTTGAATTAAACATTAAAGAAGATGAAAAGAAAATAAAAGAAGATATTGGAGTTGTTTTAGATGATAGTTTCTTTTCAGAACATTTGACTGCAGAAGATATAAATCAAATAATGAAAAACATTTATGAAAACTGGGATGAGAATTTATTTAACAAATATTTAGTAGAATTCAAATTGCCATTAAAACAAGAATCAAAAGAATTTTCAAGTGGTATGAAAATGAAATTGAAAATAGCGATTGCATTATCTCATTATCCTAAACTACTAGTACTAGATGAACCAACATCAGGTTTAGACCCAGTTGCAAGAAGTGAAATATTAGATATTTTTCAAGATTTTATTAAAGATGGAGATAGCTCTATATTAGTATCTAGCCATATAACATCAGATTTAGAGCATATTGCAGATTACATTACTTTTATAGATGAAGGAAAAATTTTGCTTTCAAAAAATAGAGACGAATTAATGGATAACTATGGAATTGTAAGATGCTCAAAAGAAGAGTTTGAAAAAATAGATAAAAACGATTATGAAAAATACAAAGTAAATAAATACGAATATGATGTTTTAGTTGCAGATAAAAAACAATTTAAGAAAAAATATGATTTTAAAGTTATAGATAAGCCAACTTTAGACGATATAATGGTAATTTATATAAAGGGTGAAAAATAATTGATTTTATGGCTGATTGAAACAAAGAAAGGAAGAAGTTAATATGAATATAATAAAAGGTTTAATTTTAAAAGATTTATTACAATTAAAAAGTTATTGGAAAACATTAATTATTTATACAGTAATATTTATTTTGGCTGGTGCGGTTCAGGAAGCCGAAAAAGGTATTAATGTGATGATTATTTTTATGCTAACATTTGGCTTTGGAATGTTTGCAATGGCTAGTTTCAATTATGATGAGCAAGCAAAAGCAGATAGTTATTTACTATCTTTCCCTTTAAGCAAAGAGCAAATTGTATTAGCTAGATATATTTTAGTAATATTGGCTACTATAATTGGAGCAATAGTGGGAGTTATATTTTGTATAGGAATTAATTTAGTAGCAAATTCCCAGCTCGTTTTCCCTGATGTGACAGAGCTAGTATATACTGCAATCGGAGGAATATTTGGAGTTAGCATAGTAGAAGCTATTCAAATACCTTGTGCGTATAAATGGGGAGCTGAAAAAGGTAGAATTTATTTGTTTATAGTTGCAGCTGCTATAATTCTTATGGTAATAGGATTACTTACAATTGCTCAAAATAGTAATTTAAATTTTCCAATTAGCGAAATTGCATACTTAATGGGTAGTTTCTTACCTATATTTTTAATAATTTTAACTGCATTGATTTATTATACATCATATAAATTTTCTTATAAAATATATGAAAATAAAGAATAAATAATAATATGTTAATCATAAGTTGGTAATAAAAAGTTATTATAAATTGATAATCCTTAGTAAAAAGAAAATTATTTTATACTGATATAGTGTGGAATAATTTTCTTTTTTATGGTATTATATGTTTGTACTAGAGAGATTTAAAAAAGTTCATAAGATAAATTTAAAACACAGGAGGAGTAATGTCACTAATAAGTATAAATAATTTAACATTTAGGTATGACGGTAGCTTGGACAATGTATTTGAAAATGTATCATTTAATATAGATACTAATTGGAAAATTGGATTAATTGGAAGAAACGGAAAAGGAAAAACGACCTTCTTAAAATTATTACTTGGTGAATACGAATATAATGGCACAATTTCTAAAAGTGTTCAATTTGACTATTTTCCTTTTGAAGTAAGAAATAAAGATAGGATGGCAATAGAAATTGTAAATGAAATAACACCACTTACTGAGGATTGGCAAATTATTAAAGAGTTGAATTTATTAAATACAGATGCAGAAATTCTTTACAGAAATTTTAATTTGCTTAGTGGTGGAGAGCAAATGAAGATTTTATTAATAAGTTTATTTTTAAAAGGAGATAATTTCTTATTAATAGATGAGCCAACAAATCATTTGGATATAGAAACGAGAAATAATTTAACTAATTATTTAAAAAGAAAGAAAGGATTTATTGTTGTCTCTCATGATAGAGATTTTTTAGATAAAGTTGTAGACCATATTATTTCTATAAATAACACTAATATTGATATTGAGCAAGGAAATTTCTCAACGTGGCAAGAAAATAAGGACAGGCAAGACAATTTTGAACGTATGCAAAATGAAAAGCTTAAAAAGGATATAGATAGGCTTGAAGTTGCATCTCAAAATACTGCAAAATGGTCGGATAAAGTTGAAAAGACGAAATATAATACTACTAATTCAGGCTCAAAAGTTGATAGAGGATATATTGGACATCAAGCTGCTAAAATGATGAAAAAGTCAAAAGTGATGGAAAGAAGAATTGAAAAAGCAATTGATGAAAAGGCGAGTTTGCTTAACAATATAGATAGAAATGATAGCTTGAAAATTGTTACTCTAGAGAATAGAAAAAATCCATTAGTTCTAGCAGAAAAGTTGCAGATAAAATATGATGATAAAGCAATATTTAATCCAATCTCATTTGAAGTAAATGATAAAGATAGAGTTGCAATTGTTGGTAAAAATGGAGCTGGAAAATCTAGTATTTTAAATTTAATATTAGGAAATGATATTAAATATGACGGAAATATAAAGATTGCAAATGATTTAAAAATATCTTATGTATCGCAAAGTACGGAAGGTCTAACAGGAACTTTAAAAAGTATTTCGATGGATGATGATGTAGATGAAAGTATATTTAAGGCTATGTTGGTCAAAATGGGAGTATCCAACAAAGAGTTTGATAAAGATATAAAACAGATGAGTGAGGGACAGAAGAAAAAAGTTTTAATTGCAAAAAGTATTTCTCAAAGAGCAAATCTTTATATATGGGACGAACCTCTTAATTATATAGATATTTTAACAAGAATGCAAATAGAAGAGGCTATTTTGAAGTATAAGCCAACATTAATTTTTGTAGAACATGATGAAACTTTCATAAAGAAAATTGCAACAAAAATAATTCATATTGATTAAAATTGTTGGAGCAATAATAACAATTGGGGTTGCAATAGGTTTTGTAATTATGAAGATACTAGACATCGCATTTGGATAATATTAGATATTGCGTTTGGATAATAGTCTTTACTTATTTTATACGGTTTGATATAATTAAATTATTAGTACGAAATTATAAGAGGAGAGAAAATTTTATGGAAGACAATGTAATGCAAAAACAAGCGGACATGGACGAGCTACGTAAAATGTTAGATACTGTTGCAAATCAAGATAAAGACGCTATATCTAAAGGAAAAGAAGAGTTGGTGGATGTTCGCAAATACAATCAAATATCTTACGAAGTAGAACAAAATGGTCAAAAAGTTAAATTAACAAAAAATATATTTGAAGTACTTGTAACAAAAGACGGAGAGCCTTGGCATGAATTTTATGATGACCAAGGAAAGTTGATGGCTAGAATATCAGATAAAAATTATTTAAATTTTAAATCTGCAATTGAAACAGGAAATCTAGATATAGACAAAGAATCTTTAGAATATAATATTTTATCTGAGAAACCTGAAAAGAGTTTGCTGGAATTAGAAGACGAGCAAAAGGAACAAGTTGCAGAAAGCTTAGGTATGGATAAAGAAACAATACAGACACTTGGTATTATGTCAGTTGATGGAAAGCAAAAACCATTAAATGAACAGAGGCAAGAGGTTCAAGAAAAATTAAAACAATATATGGCTTTGGGAATGGAGATTGATACAAGAGAGCTTGCAACATCTGACGATACAATTAAAGAAATGTTACAAGTAGATAGCGATAAACTTCTTATTGTACAAATAAATGGAGACTGGAGAGCACTAGAAGTTCATGATGATGGAACAATGCATTTGGCAAAGAACTTAGAAATAATAGACAATAATCAAGCATTTAATACAATTGGTGATGATGGTAAGCATGAGAGTAGAATTCCAGAAATTGAATTCAGAAGAAGAGATAATCCAGACATTTCCTTAGCAGTAGATTCAAATAATAGAGAAAATCAACCACAATTATTTATTGTTGCTGGTAATAGTCGTAGAGGTACAGAAATAGAAACAAATTATGAAGTTTCACCATATGCTGACGCTAAAAATAATGAGCTAGTTCAACGAGCTCAAGAAAATCCTGATGATGAAAGAATTGTTGAACCAAAAGATAAGGAAGATGAAGATCTAGATGATGATAGAGATCCACACGAACCAAGTGAAAGAATCTTAGGTGAAAACGATAACTAATAAAAGTTGCTAATTATAATTCAAAGAAAATAAAGCACCAATATATATTCTGAAGCTTTTAGCGACCTGAGGTAGCGTGAGTATTTTTGATTTTAACTAAGTAGAACTACCGAAGTGAGCGTGCAAGCGTTTTCGCATAAGCGAAACCGTGAGTCAAATGCGTAAGAATATATATTGGTGCTTTTATTATAATTTGAAGAGGAACTTTAATCATTATAATTTTCTAATTCTTTAATTTTATCTCTAACTTCTGCGGCTTTTTCGAACTCTAAGTTTTGAGCATATTTTAACATTTCATCAGTTAATCTATTAATTACTTCTTCAATAGTTTCGCCAGGTTTAATATCTTTTGAAACAGGTGTATCTGCCTCATAAGTTGCTTTGATAGTTTCTCTAATGGCTTTACTAATAGTTTTTGGAGTAATATTATGTTCTTTATTATATGCTTCTTGAATTTTTCTTCTTCTATTAGTCTCACTAATTGCTTTTTCCATTGAAGGAGTAAGCTCATCTGCATACATTATAACTTTTCCATCGGTATTTCTAGCTGCACGTCCTATTGTTTGTATTAAAGAACGTTCTGAACGTAAAAAGCCTTCTTTGTCTGCATCAAGAATGGCAACTAATGAAACTTCTGGGATATCTAATCCTTCTCTTAAAAGGTTAATTCCAACTAATACATCGAATTTACCTAAACGTAAATCTCTTATAATTTCCATTCTTTCTAGAGCTTTTATATCTGAATGCATATATCTAACTTTTATATCTAATCCTTCTAAATATGAAGTTAAATCTTCTGCCATTTTTTTAGTAAGTGTAGTAACTAAAACTCTTTCATTTTTCTCAGTTCTTTCTCGTATTTGTTCTATCAAATCATCTACTTGATTTGTAACAGGTTTAACATCAATTTTAGGGTCTAAAAGGCCAGTTGGTCTTATAATTTGTTCTACAACTCTATCTTTTGAATGTTCAAGTTCATAATCTCCAGGTGTAGCACTTACAAATACTGCTTGATTAATTCTTTCTTCAAACTCATTAAATTTTAGTGGCCTATTATCAAAAGCAGAAGGCAATCTAAAGCCATAATTAACTAAAGTTTCTTTTCTAGCTCTATCACCATTATACATTGCTCTAACTTGAGGTAGAGTTGCATGAGATTCATCAACAAGAAGCAAAAAGTCCTTTGGAAAATAGTCAAATAAGGTGAATGGGGGACTGCCTGCTTCTCTACCACTAATATGCCTAGAATAGTTTTCAATACCTTGGCAAAATCCAGTCTCTTTCATCATTTCTATATCAAAATTAGTTCTTTCCTCAATTCTTTGAGCTTCTAGTAACTTACCATTATCTTTAAAATATTTTATTCTTTCTTCTAATTCTTCTTGGATAGTTTGAATTGCTCTTTCCATTTTATCACTAGTTGTAACATAGTGTGAGTTGGGGAATATCATTATGTGGTTACGTGATGCTTCAACTTTTCCAGTAAGAGGGTTAATAACATCAATTTTTTCAACTTCATCGCCCCAAAAACTAACTCTAACAGCTGTTTCGCTTTCGTCAGATGGATATATTTCAACAACGTCACCCTTGGCTCTAAAAGTACCTCTTTTGAAATCTAGTTCATTCCTAGTATACTGCATATTGATTAATTTTTTTAATACAGTGTTTCTTTCAACTTGCATACCTGGTCTTAAAGATATAATCATGTGCTCGTAATCAATAGGGTCACCTAAACCATATATACATGAAACAGATGCAACTATTATTACATCTCTTGTTTCAAAAAGCGATGCAGTTGCAGAGTGTCTTAGCTTATCTATTTCATCATTTACAGATGCATCTTTTTCAATATATGTATCTGATGATGGCACGTAAGCTTCTGGTTGATAATAATCGTAATATGATACAAAGTATTCTACATTATTTTCAGGGAAGAACTCTTTAAATTCTGAATATAACTGTCCTGCTAAAGTTTTGTTATGTGCTAAAACTAAGGTAGGCTTTTGAACATTCTGTATTATATTAGCCATGGTAAATGTTTTTCCAGAGCCAGTTACTCCTAGCAAAGTCTGAAATTTCTTTCCATCTTTTATTCCATTAGATAAATATTCTATTGCCTGAGGCTGGTCGCCTGTTGGCTTGTAATCTGAAACTAGTTTGAACATAAGGCCTCCTATATACATAATATTTATACCATATTATAGCTGTAAATACAATAATTTTGGCTTATTATTTTAAAGCCCCACAGCATAAGAATGCTGTGGGGTGCAAACAGAAAGCTACGATAGAATTAGTGCTCCTTTTGCTCTTCTTCGATTTCTTCCAACTCTGTTCTTAGCCTACTAACTGTAGATTTCACTAATGCTATGGTCCAATAAATAGCAATTATTACAATGTCAATCAATGCTGTGAATAAGAAAGAACACAGCAGTAAAATAGATATTATTTCTATAAGATTATTTTCGCTATACAAAAGCATCAATAGTTGTATAAAAATGGCCAAAAAGGTTATAACGCTGAAAGCTACGAAACAAATTTTAAGAAGATTCCTTTTTAAAATTCTTCTTGCCAATTCCAAGAGTGCCTTCCGTTTCATTGTGATTCCTCCTTAATATTGTGAAATGATTTTAAATGTCCATATTTCAATGAGGAAATATAGCACAAAATGTATTTATATTATAACATGGAAAAAAACTTTATGTCAAACAGCTTTCAACGATATAATGTTAAACTTTGCTTTGATAATTTAATGAATAACATAGTTATCTTCTACAAACACTAATATAAGCAATTATTATTAAAGGAGATTTAGTTTGAAAGAAATTATTTTCATAACTATGAGTGCCTTTAAACGAAACCAGAAAGGAATGAGACTTTTTATGCAAAAATTATATGGTAAAGAACTTCTTGAAAAAGAACTAAAAGGAAGTTATTTATTTTTTATAAGAGAAAATAATTTTAGTGACAAAGGTTATGGTTTAATTCATGATGAATCAGTCCATAAGCAGAATATTACAAGTATAGCATCAGTTGGCTATGGTTTTTGTGCATTAGTTGTTGGTGTTGTACATGGATATTTAAAATATGATGAAGCCAAAAGAATAGCAACAAAAACATTGGATACTATACTTAATGAATTAGAAAATGAAAATGGATTTTATTATCATTTTATAAAAATTAATTCAAAAGCTTCATATGAAAATTATGAAGTTTCAATAATAGACACAGCTATTTTGCTGTGTGGAGCAATTTTAACAGGAGAATTTTTTGAAGGAGAAATAAAAGAAAAAGCTACAAAGCTATATGAAAGAGTTAATTGGAGATGGTTTTTAGATAAAGAAACAAATCAGTTTTATGTGGGTTACTCAAAAGATAAGGGATTTGAAGAAAGGTGGGAAACCTACGCTGAACAGCTAATGATTTATATTTTAGCAATTGCCTCACCGACATTTAATGTAGATAAAGATGTATACGATTACTTTGATAAGCCCAAAGCAGATTATGGCAATATAAAAAATATTGTATACAGCCACTGTGGTTCTTTGTTTACTTATCAGTATTCTCACGCATTTTTTGATTTTAGAAATAAAGTAGATAAAAATGGAATAGATTGGTTTGAAAATTCCGTTAAAGCAACTTTGGCAAATAGGCAATATTGTATTGACAATATGAATAAATACAAGACTTTTGGCGAAAATGCATGGGGACTTACTGCTTGTTTGACTCCAGAAGGATATAAAGCAGGCATTGGTTCAAAGCCTTGTAATTCGAATTTGGAAGTAGAAAATGATGGTACTGTTGCTACGTCAGGAGCTATTGGCTCAATTGTATTTACGCCGGAGTATTCAATTAAAGTAATAGAAAATTATTATAACAATTTTCCAGAACTTTGGTCTGATTATGGGTTTAATAATAGTTTTAATTTTGAAGGAGACAGCCCTTGGTTTGCACACGAAAACTTAGGCATAGATAAGGGAATAGGCTTATGCATGATAGAAAATTATTTAAATGGCTCTATTTGGAAGTATTTTATGAAAAATGAGTTTGTGCAAAAAGGAATGGGGGAGATTTTTGAAGGAGAAATTTAGAATATAAAAATCTAACTTTTTCCATTGTATAAAACTAGTTTTTGTGGTATTATGTACGTGGCACTTTAAATGGCATTTTAAATGGCACTTTAAGTGACACTTTAAATGATACATTAAATGATACTTTAAAGATACTTTAAAATATAAATATAAAATGCAAAACTGAAAGGAAAATGCAAAATGAACGATAACATAGTAATAAAGGGAGCAAAAGAACACAATTTAAAAAACATAAGCTTAGAAATACCAAAAAATAAATTAGTAGTTATCACAGGTTTATCTGGTTCAGGAAAATCATCCTTAGCATTTGATACACTTTATGCAGAAGGTCAAAGAAGATATGTAGAAAGTTTATCTTCTTATGCTAGACAATTCTTAGGAATAATGGATAAACCAAATGTTGAATCAATAGATGGATTATCTCCTGCAATATCAATAGACCAAAAAACTACATCTAAAAACCCACGTTCAACAGTTGGTACTGTTACTGAAATATATGACTATATTCGTTTACTTTATGCTAGAATAGGTGTGCCATATTGTCCTAAATGTGGTAAAAAAATAGAAAAGCAAACTGTTGACCAAATTGTAGATAGTGTTTTGGAACTTGATGAAGGTACTAGAATTCAAATTCTAGCACCAGTTATCAGAGGCAGAAAAGGTGAATATAAAAAGCTTCTTGAGGATTTTGCAAAAGAGGGATTTGTGCGTGCTAGAGTTGATGGAAACACAGTGGAGCTTACAGATGATATTGAAATAGATAGAAAGAAAAAGCATAATATAGATATAATTATTGATAGATTAGTAATTAAATCAGACATTAGGGCAAGACTTACTGAATCAGTTGAAACTGCTATGAAATATGCGAATAACTTGGTTACAGTAGATATACCGGGCAAAAAGGAGCTATTATTTAGCGGTAATTATGCCTGCCCTGATTGTGGTATAAGTTTTGAAGAACTATCTCCAAGAATGTTTTCATTCAATAACCCTGTTGGAGCATGTCCAACTTGTACAGGTATTGGTTATTTAATGAAAATGGACGAAGATTTAATTATACCTGATAAAAATCTTACTTTATACAATGGTGTAAAAGCTTTTGGCGCAAGCACTATGAAAAAAGGAGATACAATTGCTAAAATGTATTTTGAAGCAATTGGAAGACATTATGGAGTAGATATTTCAAAGCCAATCAAAGATTTACCAAGAGATTTCTTAGATAAAATTCTTTACGGTACAGGTGATGAAGAAATAGAGTTTGAATATGAAACAGCTTTCGGTGTTAGAAGAAACAAAGTACCATTTGAAGGTGTAATTCCAACACTTGAGAGACGTCATAGAGAAACAAAGTCTCAAGGCATGATGCAATTCTATGAAATGTATATGAGCAATATGGAGTGCCCTGATTGTCATGGTGCAAGACTTAAAAAAGAAAGTTTATCTGTAAGAGTTGGAAGCAAGAATATTAATGAACTTACAGATATGTCAATTTTCCACATTAAAGAATATTTAAATAGTTTAACTTTAAGTGAGAAAGACAGTATGATTGCTGACCAAATTTTAAAAGAATTAGGTAAACGTTTACAATTCTTAATTGATGTTGGACTTGACTATTTAACATTATCTAGAAGTGCAGCGACTTTATCTGGTGGTGAAGCTCAAAGAATTAGGCTTGCCACTCAAATAGGTTCAGGATTAACAGGAGTTATGTATATACTTGATGAGCCAAGTATAGGTTTACATCAAAGAGATAATGATAAATTAATTGCTACACTAAAAAAACTTAGAGATTTAGGAAACTCAGTTATAGTTGTTGAGCATGATACTGATACAATGTATGCCGCAGACCAAGTAATAGACATTGGTCCTTATGCAGGTGTACACGGCGGAAATGTTATGGCTCAAGGCACAGCTGAAGAAATTGCTAAAATTCCTGATTCAATAACAGGTCAATATTTATCTGGAAGAAAACAAATTCCAGTACCTAAAAAGAGAAGAAAATCTAATGGTAAATCTATTGAGGTTGTGGGAGCAAAAGAGCATAACTTAAAAAATATAAGCGTTAAATTTCCACTTGGAGAATTCATTTGCGTAACAGGTGTTTCAGGTTCAGGAAAGAGTACTTTAATAAATGAAGTTTTGTATAAAAATATTAATAGGGCTTTAAATAAATCAAATGAAAAAGTGGGAAGCTGTAAAGAGGTAAAAGGACTTCATAATATTGATAAAATAATCAATATTGACCAATCTCCAATAGGTAGAACTCCACGTTCAAATCCAGCAACATACACAGGTGTATTTGATTTTATTAGAGAAATATTTGCAACTACAAATGAAGCGAAAATGCGTGGATATGATAAAGGTAGATTTAGCTTTAATGTTCCCGGAGGAAGATGTGAAGCTTGTTCAGGTGATGGAATAATTAAAATAGAAATGAATTTCTTGTCTGATGTATATGTTCCTTGTGAAGTATGTAAAGGAAAAAGATATAATAAAGAAACTCTTGAAGTTAAATATAAAGGAAAAAGTATATCTGATGTACTTGATATGACTGTTGAAGAGACTTTACAATTTTTTGAAAATATACCTAGAATTAAACAAAAAATACAAACATTATATGATGTAGGTTTAGGATATATTAAATTAGGTCAACCATCTACAACTTTATCTGGTGGTGAGGCTCAACGTATTAAACTTGCAACAGAGCTTTCAAAAAGAGCAACAGGTAAAACTTTATATATCTTAGATGAACCTACAACAGGTCTTCATATTGATGATGTACACAGATTAGTAGATATTTTACAAAGATTAGTTGATACAGGAAATACTGTAATAGTAATTGAGCATAATTTAGATTTAATAAAAACAGCAGATTATATAATTGACTTAGGTCCAGAAGGTGGAGACAAAGGTGGAGAAATTATTGCTGTTGGAACACCGGAAAAGATTTGCCAAAATGAGAGAAGTTATACGGGGCAGTTCTTGAAACCTTACCTGGTTGAAAAATAATTAGAATTTTGGCGTCGTTGTTCTTCAAAAGAAAATCCTCGGCGTATACCTACATACGCCTCCGGTATTTCTTCCTTGAACGCCTAGCCAAAATTTAATTCTTTTTCAACGACAATATACATTCTTCCGCATTTACTTCGCGATTTCGCTTTGCTCAGCGCTCGCACGCTCCGACTGAGCTTTTAAGAGAAAGACATAAACGTATTTGAGCCCTTTGTCCGCTTCGATGCGCTAAAAGCTCTAGAATATATATTGTAGCTCTTGATAAAATTTTATTATAGAAAGGAAGAAAAGATTTGAAAAACATAGTTATAGGAATTGAAGGAATGGTTGGAGCTGGTAAAACATCCATTTGTGATGAATTATTGAATCTAATACCTAATAGCATTTTTGTAGATGGAAGCAAAATTTATCGAGCTTTAATTGAGGCATTACATATGGCAAAGGATAGTTTGAGGTTTGACGAAAATTCAAAAGCAGAAGATGCCGCTTCATCAAACAAAAAGCCTGATCTATTTGAGGGAATAAATAGCTTAGAACAAATGGCAATGCTTACACCATTTGATTTATTAAAAAAATTGCAAGTAGAATTTAAAATAGAGGATAGAAAAACGGTTATATATATTGCGGGAAAAAAAGTTAATGAAGAAGCTATGAAAAGTATGCAAAATTCAATTGGTGTTTCTAAAATGGCAAATCAGGCAGATAACAGTAAACTATTTGCATTTGCACATCAAATAATACAAGAATATAGCAAAAAGTTTAATATTATAGTTTCAGCAAGGGATTTAGTAAAAATTTATCCAGAAATGGATTTGCATATTTTTATTACCGCTTCTCTTGAAGAAAGAGTACAAAGAAGATATAATCAATTAAAAGGTGAATATACGATTGATGAGGTAAGAAATTCTGTTATACAAAGAGATATATTACATGAAAAATCCGGCTTTAACGAAACATTTGATAAAACTGTTAAAGTTGATGTGACAGGAGATTCAAGTGCAAAAGAATCAGCTAAAAAGATTTTTGATAAATATATTAGCAAATTGTTAAAAATAGCATAATATAAAATGAATATTACTATTTACAGTTAATACTTATTTAGCAAAACCTTAAATATACATTCTTTCGCTTTTGCCTCACGGTTTCGCTAATGCGAAAACGCTTGCACGCTCCGACTGCGCTTCTATGATAAAGAATTATGCTTATCGCGCCCTCAGTCAGCTACGCTCGCTAAAAGCTCCAGAACATATATTTAAGCTTTTATAAATTGTAATAGTAACAATGAAACAAAACTAGAAGGGAAGCAATATAAAAATGAATACATATGTAAATGAAAAGTTAAAAAATTTCAATAATGATATTAAAGATAAGAGAATTGCAATAATCGGAATGGGGGTAAGTAATAAACCACTTATAGATTATTTCTATAACCATGGAGCAAAAGTTACAGCTTTTGATAACCGAGATAAAGAAAAAATAGATAGTGATATAATTGCTAAACTTGACAATTATAATATGAACTATTATTTAGGCGAAAACTCATTAGAACATTTAATAGGCTTTGATTATATTTTTAGAGCTCCAAGTTGTAGACCTGATACTCAAGAAATAGTAAAAGAAGTAGAAAGAGGAGCAATACTTACATCTGAAATTGAAAAAGTGCTTGAATTTGCACCATGTAAAGTTGTTGGAGTTACTGGAAGTGATGGAAAAACAACTACAACTACTTTGATTTACAAAATATTAGAAGCAAATGGATATCATTGCTTTTTAGGTGGTAATATAGGAACTCCACTATTTACTGAAATAGAAAACATGAAACCAGAAGATATAGTTGTTCTAGAATTAAGTAGTTTCCAACTTATGAATATGAAAATAAGCCCTCAAATTGCAGTTGTTACAAATATTGCTCCAAACCATCTAAATGTACATAAAGATTATCAAGAATATATAGATAGTAAGAAGAATATTTTCTTACATCAAAATGAGCAAGGGTTATTAGTTATAAATAAGGATAATGAAATAACAAAAGAATTTTATAAAGAAGCAAAAGGTAAAGTAAGATTTTTTAGTAGTAGAGAAGTTTTAGATGATGGAGTTATTTTCGATAGAAATGATAATATCATAAAAGTTTGTGAAGATGGTGTTAGAAAACATTTTGTAAAAAAAGAAAATATGAAACTAAGAGGAGTGCATAATTGTGAAAATGCATGCGCAGCAATTAGTGCAACTCTAGAACTATGTAAAGAAGATACTACTCGCAGAACAATTGAAGATTTCCCGGGTGTTGAACATAGAATAGAATATATAAGAACAATTAATGGAGTAGAATGGTACAATGATTCAATAGGGACTAGTCCAAGTAGAACAATTGCAGGATTAAATTCATTTGATGAGAAAATAGTTCTTATTGCAGGTGGATATGATAAACATTTAGATTATGGGCCAATTGCAAAACCAATAATTCAAAATGTAAGTAAATTAATATTAGTTGGTCAGACATCTGAAAAAATTCAAAATGCAGTATTGGAAGAAGAGAAAAAAGA
>CAMMFK010000020.1 GCA_946496115.1 uncultured Clostridium sp. | reverse complement strand
ATGGCGATATAGCCAAGTGGTAAGGCACGAGTCTGCAAAACTCTGATCCCCGGTTCGAATCCGGGTGTCGCCTCCAATATGCTCAAAAATAATGAAACTTTATTAGGTTTCATTATTTTTTATAATCAATTTTTGATTTTTTTATTCTTCTCCTTTTATTAGTCTATTCTTTATTAATTAAATATATTTATTGCTCCCGAATAAATATTAGCCATTATTTCAATATAATCTATAATTCCTCTCTTTTTCACTTCCTTATCCGCTTTTATTTCTATTTCTTCTATCAATTCATCCCCAATTTTTACAGTTACTGTTCCTATTCTTGTGTTTTCTAATATTGGAGCTTCTAGATAGTTTACTGTATTTATTTCTATTGTTAGTTCTTCATCTGTTGCTAATGATTTTATTTTTATTTCTTCTAGTTTTAATTCTAGACTATTTGATGCTTTATCTACGTATATTCTATTCTGATTTATTTGCTTCCACATCTCAAATTCTCTGCATATCATTTCCTCAACATTTACCATGTAAAATTTCTTATATGCATATTCTATTAATTTCATGCTATCTTTTGCTCTATCTTTTCTTGTATCTGCTCCGAGTACTACTATAATTAAATCCATATCTCCTCTTTTTACGCTTGTTACCAAACATCTACCTGCATTATTTGTAAAACCAGTTTTTACTCCATAAACACCTTCTAAATTTCCAAGTAATTCATTTGTATTACTTATTTGCATTGGATTTCCATTTATATATATTGTAGTTGTTTTTGTCTTTACTATTTTTTCAATCGTTTCATTTTTTAAAGCATAGTCCGTAATTTTGGCTAGCTCATATGCTGTAGTATAATGCTCACTATCATCTAATCCATGTGGCGTTACAAAGTGTGTATTAGTTAACCCAAGTTCTTCTGCTTTTTGATTCATAAGATTAGCAAATTTTTCAACACTACCTGCGGTATGTATTGCCAGTGCTACAGCTGCATCATTTCCTGACCTAAGCATTAGACCATAAAGTAAATCATTTACTGTTATTTGGTCATCTATATGTAAACCTAATCTTGACCCTCCTGTTCCTGCTGCTTTTGCTGTTATTGTTACATTATCTTTTAAGTTGCAGTTTTCAACCACAATAATAATACTCATGATTTTTGTAGTTGAAGCCATTGCTGTCTGTTTGTTCTCATCTTTTCCATAAATACATCTACCAGAAGCTCTATCTAAAATAGCATATCTTCTTGAATTAATAGTTGGTTTTGTTTTTGAGCTTGTTGCAGCTTCTATTTCATTTCTCTCATTCTCTTGTATTATTACTTCTTCTAATTCATTTGAATCATCTGCATATGTTGGAAAAACTAAAATAGTAAACATTATAATAATTGTAAATATAATTTTCATTATTTTTCTAACCACCTATTCTTTCCTCCTTATTATGCGTTTTAGTTTTTTCTAAAATACTTAAAAAAATTCACCTACAACATTTATATGTTATAAGTGAATTTTTATGACTAGTTTAAATGTATGTTCATACTATAAGTAGTATTAGCATTTGTGCTTAAACCTTCTATCGCGGTTTCTTGATTATTACCATATAGTCTTATTAAGTTAAAGTTTATTTCTGTAGGTGTTTTTCCATCATCATAGTATTTATCAAATAATAAATAATATGTTGTTGTTTCTCCTGGAGCTAATAACATATTGTTATTAATTATTCCTAATGCTGGTCTACTTTGATCTCCTAAGTTGAGAGTAACCTCATTTGCAATATTTCCATTTCCTATCAGTACATATCCGTCTGTTTTATTGGTTATTTCTACTTCATATTCTTCTCTGGCATAACTCATATTTTTATTTAATACTCTTATTTTTATGTTTCCATCTTCACCAGTTATGTTATTAAATGTGACCTTACCTATATAACCTTGATTGGATATTTTCATTTCACCATTAATTTCTATTAATGCTATCTTTTCTTTATACTCTTGGTATCCACCGGTAGTTCCAGTTGACATTATATCGTCTAATATATTTATATCATAAATATAGACATCATCTACATTTGAATAGTTTTGAAGATTGTATATTTTTGTACTTGTATAAATAGAGTCTACATATTGCATGAATTCTTCTATACTATTTCTATAAATATATTGTTTGCAGTCCTCTGTTAACAAATTATATGCATTTTGGTATTCTTTTTTATTACAATAATTAAAGAATGAATCAATAGTATTATTCACCTCGTCTTGTTTTGATTTTGGTACTGTACCTCCATAGTCGATTACTGGTAAATCGGGAAAATATGTATTTGTTGTAGTAGTTTCTTCTGGTCTATTTCTTAAGTAGGCATTTATTATTATTAATGTTATCCATACTACAATTACTATAATAATAGCTTTCCAATGTTTTTTCCAAAAATTTCTTAAAGCTAATAAAAATCGTGTTCCTGGCTTCATTTTCTATTCCTTTAATTTTATTTAGGTTTTTATAATAATTTGTATAGTGAATTATTTAGTCTTAAGATCTACCTATAAACTTTTGTATTTTTATTGCTCTATCACTTCAAAGGATAGTTTAAAATCGTTTGTTGCATTTTCCACTACTACTACTCTATTTTCTTGTACTTCTGTTTGAGTTGAATCATTTAGGGCATCTCTTATTTTTACTGTTAGTATAAAAATCGTTCCTTGCCTTTCTATGTTTGTATATTCTACTACAATATTACTAGGATAATTGTTTTGTACATAATTAGTAAAGTTTTCAATTGATGGAAAATAGTTTTGTTTAAAACCGTCATATAGCAAATTATATGCTTCCTGATACTTTTCGTTTTCTACATATGAAATATATGTTCCAAAGTATGTTTGCATACGTTGTCTTTCTGTTAATGTTGCTATTTTATTTGTCCTATTTTCTTCGTCTTCCTCAGCTGATACTGTGTTATAATTTGTATTAATATTCTGGTTTAGTATTTTATTATCACTAACTTCATTTTCGTTTTGAGATACATTAAATTGATTATTTATAAAAAGCTTAATATTTACAGCAATTAATATAAGTATTATCATTGTTAAAATTATATATAATAATTTATTTTTTTCTTTCATATTCTTTCCTCTTAACATATTTGATAATGTAAAATTATATACATTTTTATTTACTTTTTATTCTTCTATTTTACTCATCTAAGCTTCCAAACTTTATATTTGGCATAGTTTGACTGCTGTTTGCGACATAAACTTTTATTCTTAATTGTGTTACATTACTATAATTAAATGTTGTATAAAATGTTGTATATCCATCTTCATTGGGATTATATGATGTTTTGTCAATGCTACTATTGGAATATGTATTTCCTACTTGTAAAACTTGCCTAGCTATAGCTAAAAAATCTTCTGCAGAATATATATGCATACTGTTTATTTTACTTGTATTTAAGTCGTATTGTTGAAGTATTTGATTTATACTCTTTTTTTGTACTAATTGGTAAATTTCATTTATATTAGTATGTACAAAAGTATAAAATGCTTCTTCTACTTCAGACAATCTTACTTCTCCTGTATAGTTTTGTGCAATAGTGCTCATTCCATTTGGAGTAATAACATTTGGTTCTGTAGTGATATTTGTTTCAAAATTATTAGTAAGATTTGTAGTTACACCATTTGCATTGTTGTTTAAAATATTCTCGCTAATTTCATTATTTTGAGCTGCATTATTCAAATAATAATTATTTCTATAATTAAAATATATTAATTGTCCTATTAATAATATAGTCAAGACTATAATTATTCCAATTAAAAATTTTTTCATCTAATTTCTCCACTATTTTCTCTAATATTTTAAATTTAAAGGCTGTTTTTTACAGCCTTTATGTTTTAAATTGTAAATCTACAGTATAATAACTTGTCTTGTTCCTTCATATGTAGGATACATATATGTCTCTATATCTTCTACATATGATTTATCCACATTATACATTATTATTCTTATATCATCACTAGTTGCTGAGCCTATTGGAGTACCTGCAGTTACTTCTTGTCCGACAGATACACTACTATTTATACCTTTAATTGTCATTTCCATATCTAGTACAATATTTTTATCTATACTAGAGTAATCTTCTCCAAATTTAGCTTCAAGAGCTTGTGCTTGCCCATCAGATATAGTTTTAAACTTAAATGTTATGGAATCTCCTTCTACTTTTACCACAGTTGCATCTCCCGGTGCTATAATTCTGTCACCAGAATTTACGGCTGTTCCATTATCTAAAAATAGACCATATTCATTTTCATTTCTATATATTCCTTTTATTACATTTTCTGCATTGTCATCATATTCTTCTGTACTACTACCTACTCTTTCTACTGGCCATAGTAATACTTGATTTAACGGTTTCAAGAAGTCTTCTCTTGAAAAATATTCTAAGTTTATTAATAGTTCTTTAAATTGTCTATATACAGTTTCTGCTTCTAAAGAATGTACATTTTCTAATATTGAAAATGCTGAATATGCATCATTAAAAGTTTGATTTCCATCTTCGTCCTCTGTTGCAAAAGAAACTTGTTGTTTTGATATATTTAATGTACTGTTTTGACTAGAATCTACTAGATGCGTTTCTCCTTGAAATGTAAATTCCGTTTTGTTTGCATCTCTCGCTTTTGCATTAGCTATTTTAAGTGCTGTATCTCTAGTTCCATCATATCTATAATATTCTCCAGGGAAATTGTAACTCTCTCCATCAAAAATTCCACTTCCACCTTTAAACAATGCAATAATCGCTTCATTTGGTCCAGTAGCTTCTGGCTCTGCTAGTTGGTATAAAACTCCTGTTGCATTTGTATATGTGGTATCAAGTATTATACTTGCACCATTTAAATTTGCTTCAGATAATGGATCATCTTCATTCTCTGTTTCAAATTGAACTTTCCTTTTTGCTTTTCCGGCTGTTCCATATTCAAATACAATGTCATTATAGAACCAATGCTTTGTTACACTTGATATTCTTGGTAAGTATGTTGTTGCTTCTGTTGCTCCATCAAGCATCAGTTGAGTAATTTCAATAATTTGTTCTATTGTAAATCCAGATAAATTTGTTGAAGGCAAAGCTGCTTCTGCTGTTTGTCTTTCTGATTCATTATCAAAATCTGGTATACTAATATATCTATCCATATCTTCTGTTCTAGTTACTTCTACTTCTTCTACTCCAGAATAATCACTTGCTGGTTCAGATTGTATAATAACTTCTACATCACGTATTTTATATGTTTCTTCTCCTTCTTCTACTCCCAACAATTCACGCTCTAATTGACTTAGATTTATTGCTCCATGTGTTCCTGTTGGGCTTTGTGTTGTATCATATGTTCCTCCATCTTGTAAATTAATTAATTCTAGGCTAATATCGCTTATATTATTCATTACGTGAAGAAATAGCTCATTTAGTTTGCCCGCTTCTATACATCTATTGATAAATTCTATTGGTATACCACATATATAATGTAGATATGATATTATTATTTCTTCTTGTTGCAATTCTTGACCATCTGCAGTCTTTATTATAACTTTGAATGTTGATTTCACCTCTTGTAAATCTATATTTACTTTTGTATTAAAACAATCAGCACTTGCTAATTCATAAGCTAAATCTGGCATCATTGTTGATATATGTAGAGCTAGAAATAATTCTAATGGTTTACCATATACAGATGTCCAATCAGATAAGTCAAAATAGTATAATTCTCCTCTAGAGAATATATTTACTAGGCCTGCTCTTTTTATTCTCATTTGAAGTAATTTGTTTTCTCTGTCAACTTTAATATTTATGTTATTTTCATCATCTTCTGGTATATTCACATTCAACATGCCTTCTGAAAAAGCTCTCGCATCATTCTCTTCTATTATTTGATTACTTTCACCAAACAACCAATTTTCAACCTGTGAAAAAGCATTATTAATATTTGATCCTATGCTTCTAAGTTCTCCCAAGAAGCTCCAAGTTGAAAGTACATATGTTGCTTCACTTTGTGCAATATAAGTTTGTAAATAGTTTTTTGAGTTGGCAAGAGGAGTTATATCTTTTATAGTTCCATTAGTAAAACCATCAATTTCTTCTGAATTAGGTTCATCATCTAATTCATACTTTGCATCTGCAAATCCATATCCTACAATATCATATCCCATGTCTTGGATTCTTTGTGCTAAATTAATTTGATCTTCCTTTGTAACTGTTGTAGTAATGTTATCTCCTGAAAATACTCCTACTATGTTTCCCCATAAACTTATCCCAAACTCCTTTATGTTTTCTATATATAATCCTGGAAGAGTAGAGAAAAGTGTTATAATTCCTACTATTACTAATATTGCTATAAGTATTAAAAGTATCTTTCCTATAATCGGTAAATATTTTATCCAATTTTTAAATTTAGTTGCTTTATTTACAATTTTGGTTGCTACACCAGAGCCAGAACTTTTTGTTTTTTTTGCTTGTTTACTTGCTTCTTGGTCTGCTCCTGTTGTTCCTACATTGGTATTTTCTTGATCTTGGTCCACTTTTCTCACCTGCCTTTTTATGGATTTGGTTTAAATCTATTTTTGATACTTCCTTTAAATCTTCTTAATACTCCAGTTTCTTTTATATAGCCACCTTGTACACCTGCAACATTTTGTTCAACCTGTGTTACTGCATCATCTGCAGAAAGGCCTTGGCTAATATATCTATCTCTTTCTTTTGATACTATATCATAGAATTCTTTTTCATAATCTTCTGGTTTGATGTCTCCATTTAATAAGTCTTTTGTATGTTCTCTTATCCAGTTATCATCATGACCATCATATATATTTTGTCCATTTGCTCCTGCTACATCATTGTAGTCGCTAGCAAATTTTCTTAAGTTTGAATTTTCTTCAAGTCTATCTATGGTGCCACCCATTGCACTAGAACCAGTTGTATATCCACTTATTGCATTTGCCAAGTTGCCAGTTGCTAAACCTGCCGCACCTAGTGCTAAGCCTGCCGCAAACTTTGATCCGCCTTTAATTGTAGCAAATCCTGCTTTCTTACCTATGCCTCCAATAGTACGTAATACTCCAGATACTGTTGATTGATTATTTGTGCCGTTTCCTCCTTTTGGAGTTGGTGGTGTTCCCGGTGTTGGTGGTGTTCCCGGTGTTGGTGGTGTTCCCGGTGTTGGTGGCGTTCCTGGTGTTGGTGGCGTTCCTGGTGTTGGTGGCGTTCCTGGAGTTGGTGGTGTTCCTGGAGTTGGTGGTGTTCCTGGTGTTGGTGCTGTCTTTGGTGTTGGTGTACTTTTTGTTGCAGGATTTCCTCTTCCCATATATCCTCTAACCTTGCCTCCTCCAGATGCTGCTTTAGATACTAGCCCTATTGCACTTGTTACTAAAGCTGCTTGAGCAATTGTATTTGCAACGCTCTTACCTTCAAAGTGGAATATATCTTTAATTATATCTTCTGCTTGGTACATAAAGAATACCATTATTATCGCTACGATTACAGACGATATGTTTCCTGTACTCATAGTATTTATAGCTGTTTGTACTAATGCTAAATATATAATGCAATGAAACGGTTGTAGTAAAATATTGTATACAAAGTTTTTAAACCAAGTATTTAATGCTTGAGATTTTCCATCTCCCATCCTATCTATAGAATATGTAATTGTTATAATAGGCGATATCATTATTAAAAATGCTATAGTTATCATACGTTTTACATAGGTGGCAAAAAATATAAATGCCATTATAGCTAACATAAAATAAATTATCATGTACCCCACTTGTTTTGTAAATGAAAAGAAGCCATCAATTCCCATTGCACCATTCCATGCTTCTGCCATGATTGTAGAAGCATTAGATGATGAATCCCTTGCATTAGTTAAAACAGCCACTAAACTATCATTTATATTGATTATAAAAATCATTATATAGTGTAAAACAAATAATAATACAAGGCTAACTACCCAATCTCCTAGCATTTTTTTATATCTTGCTTTTTCTTCTGCAACAGAAGAAATTGCCATTCTTATTCCCACATAAAGAACCATAATTCCAAGTATTATTGCAGCTAAATTTCTTATTGCCACATACCATATTGATATTTGTTCTCTTAAAGCATTTATCATTGCTGCACTTGGAGCACTTGGATCTACTTGTTCAAAAAAGTTTACTCCTAAAAGCGGAATGTCATTAAATAGTATTTTGTCAAGAGGGAATCCATCTTTTATGCCACTAACTCCTCCTATAGCAAACCCCATTATTCTCATTAATAGCCAGCCAATAATCATTGGAAATAGTTTTACAAAGTAAAATGCTACACCTGCTACGCCATTTAAAACTGTTCCTAAAATTCCTTCTCCACTATTAGAGTTATTGTTTACCTCTGTTGAAGCTACAGATTCTGAATTATCTCTAAGAGTTGCAAAATCTTCACCTAAAGTAGACGATAATGCTTGAGATAGTGCATTCTGACATCTTTGTTCTTCATCTATAATTGTACTTGCATTGTACGCCTCTGCATATGCACGAGCTATTGCATCTCCATATTCTTCTGCTGCACTATTTGCAATCTGTTCTGCGTTAGCTGCACTCATACCTCCTTCACCTATAAGATAATTGTAAAATAAATCTTTCAAATATTCTTTGTCAACGACCAAACTGCTATTTGTTTCAATAGGTTCCGTTGGCTCTTCTGTTGGTTCATTACCCGAATTATTGATTATACTATTTATATCTGCTAATTGAACAATATCATCAATACCTCTAGAATATGCAACTGGAAGACCTGCATCAGATAATGCCTGCCTTAAAGCATTTTCAGATTTTGTTACTTCATCAGCTTCGGAACTGCTTGAGTATAACTCATTATATCTTGACACTATCCATTCTCCATAAACATGATATACTTCTTGGGCCATGCTTTCAGCTGTTTGATCTCCAGTGATACTTCCTCCATTTCTAGCAAAATACTCACTAGAAATATATCTTTCAAATAGATTAGTAAGAAATGCTTCATCAACAGTTAAAGTTCCAGCTGCTCTTATATTATTAGTAAAGCTTACTAATAATATAAGAGATACAATAATTATTTTATTTAATTTTGTGACTAATTTTTTAATACTCATGTTTCACCTCTTTTATTTTATAGGTCTTCTAAGAATTTATTTGCTCTTCTATATTTTGTTTTTGCCTTCTTTTCAAATTGTCCTATTGTTTTGTCTAAAGATATTAAATCCCTTGTTACTTGCCTAAAGTCTTTTTCTACTGTAGTATCTACCAAACTTTGTTGTATTGCATCTGAAATATCATCTTTGGTAAATTTAACTTCAACTGTTTCTCCTGGTTTTGCATTCTTTTGAGCCTGTTGCCTCTTTTTAGCATTCTGCATAATTACTCTAGATTTTGCTCTACTTCCTATAATGTTTCTTGTGATTTTGTCAGATTTTAAGTTAATTCCTATTTGCTCTGCTACTCCATCTATTATATCATTTACTGAAGAATTATCAATAGTATCTATATTATATTGTTTTATGTATTCGTCTATTAAATCTGTAATTTTCTTTGTATTAGCTTCAACTAATATTGCATTACTTGCATTTTTAAAGTCTGTAATATCAATATCACTAAATCTGTTGTTAGAATATATATCATTCATTTCGTTTCTGATATTGTCTTCTTGATTTTGTATTGATTCAAGTAGATCTATTGATTGATATATTTTGTCTCTCTTTTTAGTATATTTATCTTTTTGATAAGTTAAATCCGATTGTTTTTTGATTTGTCCTTTTTCTGATTTATAATGTTTTTTATGTGGAAATTTCTTTAATGTTAGTATACCATTTGTCATTAATGCTGCCCCGGCTGTAGTATTGATAACAGTCAAAGGTACAGCAAGCACTACACTACCTACTCCAGTTATAGCATTTTTTAGTATCTTAAAGTTAGATGTATATCTCTTCTTTGTATGTGAAGATATATTTTTCTTTAATTTTCTTCCCTTAACACCAGTAGTTCCATCTGCTCTAGAAAGTCTTCTAATTTTTGCATTATAGTGTATTAAATTAGACATTCTTGCTGCATAAGATTGAGCAGAATTGGGATTTTCCTTGTCTTCTTTCATTTTTGGGAAAGTATTCTCTATTTTTCTATCTATTTTATTTAATAGGTTGTTAGTAGCTCTTTTGATTTCTGGAAAGTTTTTAGTAGTTTCTTTGTATACAACTTTGCCTGCTCCAGTTGTAACTTTGCCTACACCTTTTGCAAAATTCCATGTACCTCTAAATACTTGTCCAACAAATACTGCTCCAGTAAATGTTTGCATAACTTCTTTATATCCTTCTTGTTTGGCTGTCTCTGCAGATAAAGAAGATCTTCCGCTAAAGTTAAAAATACTTCTAAATATTTCGTCTGCGCTTAGCATAAAGTTTAAGAATATTAGTGCAACTATGAATCCTATAATAGAATCAAAAGCAAAATTAATTACACTACTCATTATCACTACATATACTATTGCATGTACTGCTTGGATTAATACATTAAATGTAAAATCATATAACCAACTACTAAATGAACTTCCTTTTTTTCCACTTGCACTATCTATTGCATATTTTGCACCAATAAATGGTGCAATAACTACTAGTATTAATATTGTAAAACTTCTTTTTGTATAGACCCATAAAAATCTTAACCATGTAATTATTAAAACTAAATATATTATAGTTGCTGGGAATCCTACACTAATTCTAAAGTCATAAGCTCTTGTTCTTATAGTATCATATATTGATGTTTCATTTGCGTCTTGTGCATCTTCAGCGGTAACTAATTCGTCAATTTGATTTATGCTATTTTCAAAAATATTTACAATGTTGTTGTTGATATTTATAATTAGTATCATTACCATATGAATAACAAATATTATTACTAGTGCTTGTACCCAACCAATCAGCATTCTTTTATATGTTGCTTTGGTTTGTGGAATGGTTGATAAAGCCATTCTTATTCCTATGTATATTATAATAGCTGCCATAGCAATAATTACTAGGTTTCTAAATGATACATACCATATGGCAACTGTGTTTCTTATTTGTCCAACTGCACTATTTGCATCAACATTTTGCCCTGCGGCAGTGCCATTAAAAAAGTTTATGTCTAATATAGGTACTTCATTAAAAATTATTTTTTCTATATTATAATCTACATCTTCTGTAGAACTTAAATTATTTAAAAATCCATTTACTAGTGATTTAATTCCTTCTGTAAAACTTAATATTGGTCCTTTTATCGCTACTGTAAATATTGTACCAGCTAAGTAGTCCATAAATCCACTTATGCCATCGAAAAACCACTTAAATATATCTACATTTTGTTCTTCTAAAATTACTGTGGTTGGCATACCATCAAATGTAAATTGTTCTGCTATTTGGTCCAGATCAACTTCTTCTGTGTCCCAATTACCTGCCTCTGAACCTCCTTCTGGCAATGTAGCCCCTCCATCTATTGGAGTAAAATGTGCCCCATCTACTGAAACCAACCTTGCAGCATATGTAAATGTGCAACCTGACCAACCTGTCATTGTATAGCTACTATTTATATTTCTTATGCCAAGTTTTTCTGATTGCCACATATCTGCCACTTGATTATTTCCCAAATAGATTGCTACGTGTGGTGCAGATGGTGCAACTAAAATGTCACCTGGTTGTATTTCACTAATACTAATTGAGGCAAAATGAGAACTATCACATACACCGCTTTGTGGTGTAACAAAACCTCCTGTACCATCTCTTGCTTTCGAATAGTCTATTTGTATTGATCTATTTAGAACAAAATTTACCCAACCAACGCAATCAAACTTATATATATCTTGAGGGTCAGGTCTTTGATAAGTTTGAGCTCTATCTACGCTAGCCCAAGAATAATAAGCTTTTGGTGCCTCACTACTATTTATGAACGAAATTGCCCAATTAACAATTTGAGCTCGTGCAGATTCTACTGTAACTATTGTGTCATCTGTTACACCAGTTTCACTATCACTAGCCATTGAACTTTTGGGAGTACAAACTGAACATATTAATAAAAATATTAAAATGCTTACTATTACTTTTTTTGCAATCTTTTTTAATAAGTTCATTTACTCCTCCTATAAATTTATTGATGTGTTATCATAATATATTGTATTGTTCTCAATTCTTGTTATATTAAAATCTCCTTGTCCACTTGTAATTTGTCTTAAGTTCATATTTTGTGCATTATATATGTAAATTCCATCATCTTTTACTCCATATATGAATGTAGTTTCATCATAAATAGCCATTGATGTCATATTATTTACATTAAGAACTGAATCAACTTTATTTTTATTTCTAGAATAAAATGTATAGCTATTTTCATTTTTTAAAACTGTATATTCATCGGTTTGTGCTAAATACGCTCTATCATAAGGTGTTCTATTCAAATCATCTTGAGTTTTTCTAATTACTTCATCATTATATACTAAATTTGTACTTAAATTTGTATAAACATTTGCTGGCATTTGTTTATTTGCTTTTAAATCCTCTATTGTTATGCTATCTGTAATGTAGCCTTGAAAATTATTATATAATGTTATACCATTTTGACTAGAAGCCCCCATTGTTACAGAAAATCCTCTTAATGGATATATAATATTAATATAATTGTTTTGCATATAGTAATTTGAATAATCTGTATATAAATCTGTTAACTTATTTAAAAAAGTATTCATATCTCCTGACTTATTAAGTTCTGTTACAAGTTTACCAAATTTTTCACTCTCTTCTTCGTCATATTTATCTGGATGATATATTGATATTTCATCTCCTGTAAAAAATATGTAAAAATACTGGCTTTTATAGCCTATAATATTGTTAATATTATCCTCAAATGTTGGGTTCCCAAGTAACTTTTTCACATTTTCTACACTAGTCGTGGTTGAAACACCTTGCAAAATTTCATTTGCGTAATTTTTATTAAACACTATATTATATATTTCTTTACCTATTTTTCTAATCTTATATCCTTCATCAAAGAAAATATCATAACTATTTACTGTACTCTCCTTCGTTCCTAAACTTATGTTATTATATATCCAATTATTATTTATTATATTTGCAAGTAATCTAGATGTTATTGTTAAATTAGATATTGTTTCATCTTGATAATTATTTATTTGATAATTTGACTTTATATGTTCCCAATATTTGCTATCATCATTTATAGTGTATAATGATACATTTCCATCTTCGTCAAATTGTATTTTTACAAGTATGTTATTTTCCTGATCTAACATTCTAAAGTTTTGACCTTTAAGCTTTCCTGCCACATGGCTGATTACTATTTCATAAATTCCTTGGTTTGTTGTGCCATCATCATTTATTGGAAATTTACTAAACTTTAGATATATGTCTTTTTCATACCCTTCTTCTTCAGAATTCTGCATTCCTACGTATTCATGTCCATCATATTCAATTAATTCTTTTATAGAAGAAAAGTCATTTATAGAAGTTTTTGGTTTGTTATTGTTAATTAGTATTACAATTATTGCTATTATTGCAATTATAATTACTGTAGCAATAATTATAATAATATTTTTTTTCTTCATATATTTATTTTCCTTTACCTTTTAATAACTTTATGTCTCTTAGTCCTTTGCCTTTAATCTTAAACGCATTTCTAATTATCTTTTCTGCATTATCCAAAGCAATTATAAATACTACTCCTAATATTGGTGCTTCTTTTGCAATTTCTCCTGCTGAATATATAAATACCACATATATTATTAAATGAATTGGTTGTATAAATATATCTACCATAATTTGTCTAAACCAGTTGTTAAATCCTTGTGCTCTACCATCTCCTATAGTATCAATTGGGTATGTCATGCATATTAATGGGGAGATAATTGTCATTATAAAGATTCTTAGTACCCTAAATGTATACATTATAAGGAATTTAATTTCATAAAATACTAAAATGCAATCTAAAAGTAGATATAATATTCCCCAACCCCAGCTTATGTTGTTACTACCAGTAATGAGTATGCCACTTAATAAACTTTCTTCCATATTACTAGTTCCAGTGTCACTCTCAATAGCTGTAGAAATAAACTTAACAAATAATTCTGAAAATTTAATCATTATTAATACTATGTAATGTATAAGAAAGAGTAATATAACTCCTACAAGCCAACTGGTTAACATTTTTTTATATTTAGCTGAATCTTCAGCAGTTGAAGCGATTGCTAATCTTATGCCAACATATAAAAGTATAATAGCACAACCTATTGCAGATAAGTTTCTAATTGCCGTGTACCATATTGAAGCGTTTTGTTTTATTTTATTTGATAAATCTGACAATGGTCCGCCATGGTGTTACTTCAAACATATTTATATTAAATATAGGATATTGGTTTGTGAGTAAATTTTGTATAGTAAAATATTCACCAATTTCAGTATTATCAGACAAATTTTGTCCACCAGTTGCTAAAGATGATAGCATTTTATTTATAGTGCCTAATATGAGCGATCCTATAGCTGCAAAACCATTTGCACTCATTTGTTGCTGTGATTCTGTTCCTCCTATACCTACAACATCTGATTGTATATTTGTACTGTCCCCATTTGATGTAATTGTTGATTCACCATTTAATAATTCATTGAATCCTTGCTCTGGATCTGTTGCACTTTGAGGTACGTTTATAATTTCATCATCTGCTGCAAGATTTATAGGAGAAATAAGAACTAAAATAGTTATAAAAATTGTTAGTGTTAATATTATTTTTTTTACCATTAAAACACCCCATGTTATGCTTGCTGTTCTTTTAGTTTATTTATGTTTGTTTCTATAAATTCAAATTCTTTCTTAGTTGGAACTATTTCTATTATTGCTGTTTGTTCTCCTACCTTAAATAATCCCTGTCCTCTACTGCAAGTGGTTAAGAAAGAGGCTTCTCCTTCGCTTAGCTTAAATACTTCTTTTATATATTGTATTTCTGATTTGTCTTGTGCTAAAAATAGTTTTGTGTCTGATGATGTTAAAACTGCTTGCACTTCCGATTTTTCATAAAAGTCTTGAAATCTTTGTGATACAACTGCAAGTGAAACATTTCTTTTTCTAGCACGTCTTGCCATTTTATTTAAGAAATCTACTGCTTCTGGATATGGAAGTAACATCCACGCTTCATCAACAAGTACACGTTTTTTCCCAGCTTTTGCCTTGTCTTCACTATTTTTCTTAACATATTTTTCCCAAATCCATGATAATAGTATTTGCTGAGCTAGTGGCCTTGCAAATCTTTCCTCTAGGTTTGATATATCTAGATTAATAAATGAAGTTCCCTCTAATAAGTCAAATGTTGATTGTCCATCAAAATATGCCATTTGTCCATTTAGTTCTCTAACATATTGTTTCATTACCTTTACTAAATAGCTATAGTGTACTCTATAGTCTGGATTTGTATTTTGGTTAGCATTAGTTAGTAATCTTCTGTACCATGATCCTATTGTAGGCATTTTCTTTTTTGTTCTTCCCAAATAATTGTTTTGAACTATGCCGTTTATATTTCTTTCATATAGTGAGTTAACATCATTTGTTATTCCAAGTGCAGAATATTCTTCCGCTGCAGCTTCAGCAATGATTTGCTTCGTTACTTCGTTTACATCTTCTGACCTTGTACTACCTCTTGCCATTGTAAGCAATATTTGTGTAACGTCTTCTACTTTGTTTTCTACGTTTAATACTACTTTCTCACGTCCAGTTATTTCGTCTCTAGTTATTTCTGGTTCTATATCAAATGGGTTTATTATTGTATTTGAACTTGGAGATATTACTACATTTAGTCCTCCAAGAGCATCTGCAACAACTCCATATTCGCCTTCTGCATCTAGTGCTAAGCTTTCAATTCCCATAAGTACCGCTGATCTTGCTATTAGTGTTTTTATTGTAACACCTTTACCAGCACCAGATTTACCGAATATAACCATGTTGTAATTACTTAAAGATGGACTAAAATTATCATAAAGTATTGGTAGACCGGTTTGTCTGTTAAATCCTATTGGTATACCATTTTCATGACCTACGTCTGAGTTGATAAATGGAAATACTGTTGCCATTGATCTACGATCAAATGTATGTACTTTTCGTATTTTATCTTCCGCTAACGGTAAATTTGACTTAAACGCTTCTTCTTGCATTGCCCAAGCGGTTTTCATTCCTGTTAAAGTTTTTGCCATTTCTGAAGATAAAAGTTCAGTTTGTTTATCTAGTTCTTCTATGCTATATGCAAATAGTGTACATATTATAGAAGATTCAAAAAGTTTGTCCAAACCACTTGCTATAGCATCTCTAAGTTCTTCTGCTTCTGCTCTTTTTTGGGCCAGTGAACTTTCTCTGTTAATTTGTCCTCTTTCTTGTGCAACTATTCTTTCTGATTCTAGTTCGTTAATTGTTCTATTTAGTTCATTTTGTGATTTTGCTTCACTTATAGGAGTAATATATACTGATACATTTATATCACCAAATGTATACATACCTCTTAAAAGCTCAGGGAAAGTACACATTCTAGGAAGTGTCGATACTAGCATTGTTCTAGCATATTTGCTTGTTGATGATACTATTTCAAGTTTATTTGTACTTGTAGCATCTATACCAGCTGGTGCAATTAGATCTTTTAAATCTTTTGTATTATCAATAAAGCTCTTCTCTTTATTTGTATTATCTGTCATAGAACTGTTTAGCTGATTATTTTTTTTCTTCATAATTAGAAATTCCTCCTATTCTTTAGTTACACATTTTTTCTTATAACCCTTCTCTTAGGCTTATCTTTAATGGCTTCTTCTACATTAGCGTTTTGAACATTTTGTTTTGATGCCTCATATAATGATTTGCTCATATCTTCTTTGTATTCTTCAACCATTTCAAGAGCCCTTTGCCTTATTTTTTGTTCTTTTTTTCTTTTCTCTATTTCATCTCTATCTGCTTTTATAATACTATTTGCTGCTAATTTTGCAGCGTCATCTTCTATTTGTTTATTTATTCTGTTCTTTTTATCTTCTATTACATCTCTAGCTGTAGAATACAATTTATCATATTCTGAATTTAAAGCATTTCTAAGGGTATATATTTCTGATTGGTCTCTATTGTATGCTACATATAATAGTTCCATTAGTTCTTCTGAGTTAAGTACTTTTCCTGTTACCTCTGCTGAGGCTAACGCTCTAATTAATGTTTGAGCTCTAGTGTAAAGTTCTGAAAAAGCAATATCATCTATTTCGTCATTTGAATAAGTACTTGTATCACCAAATTCGGATGTATAATATGAAATTATGATATATGTTTTTTGTTGTAAAATATTTTTGCTTTCACTTAATCTTTCAGTATAGTCTGTAATTGATTCCCCATATTCTAGTATATTTTGTTTTCTGTTTTTTTCAAATTCTAGTCTGCTAACAGTATCTCTGTTTCCATTTCTTCTAGCATTTTCTATTTGTGTATTTAGTCTTGCAATTTGATTGTCTACATCATGAATTTTGTTATGATAGTTTTTTATTAAATCTTCAAAATTAAGCTTGCGTGTCTGAACGTACAATTGAATAGGATATCTTAATGTATTTAAAAATTCAATAAATCCAGATTCTACCGCATTTTTCTCATCTTCTGATAACAGGTCATAGTTTATACCTTTACATTCTATAACCATTACATATTGTTTTCTGCCTTTTCTAACAATCATATTATCTAGTACTTCGTCAAATTCCATAAACTTATAAATTGAATCTATCGATTTACCATCTCTTGTAATCAAATTTTGTTTAGCCTGTGGTTGACTTTTTACTTGTATGTCGTTTGTATTTTGAGGTTCTTTCTTTTTTCTCATTTTATATATTAAAATGGCTGCAATAAAACCCAATATTAAAATAAGAATTAAAATAACTATTAAAATTAAGTTAAGCATTTGAACTGTATCCATATCATTTTTCCTCCTTTGTATTGTTCTTTGTAGTTACATTTTTTTGATTTCCTGTAACTTTCCCCATTATATTATCTAAAGAAAAACTATCTAAGCTACTACTATAATCAGGTTCCTGCCTTTCTACTGCATATGTATATACTTTTTTATTTTTTTTAAATAGTATATATCTTTTAATTATATCATCAATTGAATCTCCTCCAACATTTTTTGCAAGTTTTGAATTTCCTCCTGTTGGAATTTTAACAGTTGCTATAACATAGCCAACAATTGCAAATAGTGCTATAAATATATATCCTAAAATTGGTATGCCTAATATCATTCCAAAAACGAAATAAAATATTAGTCCAATAAATGCACCTACTGCAGTAAATATTAAAGATTTTGCAGTAAATATGTATAATATTCTGCTCTCACCTTTTAAATTGTTACTTGGTATATAGTAACTCCCCATAATTTTCCTCCTTTGATTAACCAAATATCGAATTAAATAAATTAATAATAATAGTAAATATTCCTATACCTCCATATATTAGCACTGTAGCTATTACTAACCCTATAAGTTTTTGTTTTATGTTTGCCTTTCCTGATGGGTCTGTTATCATATATTGAATTCCTAAATACATATATGCAATAACTAAAACTACTGATGCTATACCAACCAATATTTGTGCTATAGGTCTAAGTATTTCCCATGCATCATCTGTTGTTATTGGTGCTGATGCACTTCCACTATCTATAAATTTGTCTGCTTCATCTTTTAAATCGCTAAGTGCTAATGCTCTGCTGTTAAACATTATCATAGAAATGAGTATAATTGTTAGCACTATTTTTTTGACTAGTTTTTTCATAAAATTAAATCCTTTCGTCTATAACTGCTTTTTTTATAAGACATTTATTTCATATAAATTTCAAAAATATTTAACCGTCTATAAAGTATTTAAATTATTCAAAGCCAATCCACCAATTATTCTAACTAATGAACCTGCTGCAAATAATATAACTGCTCCTACTACCATATATATAAGTTTTTTCTTAAATTCTGCTTTTGCTTCTGGAGCTGCTCCCATATATTTTAGTCCTGCAAACATAACTATAATAACTGCAGCAGCATAAAAGATAAGTTGTACCACCCAAATAATTTGTCCACCAATTGATTCAACTACTGGATCTTGTGTTGTATATATGTTTTCCATACCAGAAGGTAATGTTATACCTGCATATACATTTGTGTTTGCAAATGTTAATAATAAACTTAATGCAATAATTGTTGATATTTTTATAAGTAGTTTTTTTGGTTTTGTTCCCATTATTAAGTCTCCTTATATTTACATATTTTCTATCTATTTTATTATACAATTTTTTACTATTATAATGCAAGTATTTTCGGTGTTTTCTTTTTAAAAATTAATTTTTTTGGACATTGTCATAATTTGTCGAATTAAGTATGACAAAAGTCCCTAAAATTCAGCAAAATAATATTGACATTTTTGTAAAATTATGGTATTTTAATTATAGGGTTGCAAATTAATAAAGAATTTTAGCTAAAAAGCTTGCAAATTTGAACATTTTAGATATATTTTTATGTGAAAGGAATGGTCAATTATATGTTAAATAATGAAATAAATGAATTAAGAGAAAAATTAGATAACGCTATACTTAGAAGCGAAAATTATGATGTAATTTATCAAATTAGTGTTCAATTAGACGAATTAATTGCAAGGTATTATAGAGAGAAAAAATTAAAAGCTGTAAAAAATTAATCTCATATTCTTTTTAATTTTAGGCATTATTACAGTTTTAATGCTATTTTTATGCTCCAAAATTGCTATTTTAGTCTAAAATTATGTCAAAAATAGTAAAAAATTGTGAATTTTTAGTAAAAATGTCCCGTTTTTGTTTTTGAATTTTTAGTAA
>CAMMFK010000019.1 GCA_946496115.1 uncultured Clostridium sp. | reverse complement strand
AGAGAAAGTTTGCAAGACTCTATGAGAGAAAAGAAAGAACCTAAAAAAGAACCATCAATGTGGATATAATTTATAAAAAGTAGGCTGTAGTTGGCCTACTTTTTTAAATTTTTACTTTTGGGACGGTTTGACAAATCCCTCAAAATCTAGTACAATATAAAATGTATTATTGTATAAATCAATATAACAATAATGCAGAAAATGGGGAGAAAAATGCCGAATAACAATTCAAAAAATTGGGACTCGCTAATATCAAGAACAAAAATATATCTAATAATAATAGCCTTACTTATAGTATGCATAAGTGTACTAAATTATAGGCTTATAATACCAGGCATAATCGTATATGCCTTAATAATATGGTATACAATGTGGACAAATAAAAAAAGAAAGGCAGAACTTTCAGAACAGCTAAAGGACTTAACGCTAAACGTAAACACTACAGCAAAAACCACATTAATAAATTCACCATTTCCACTAGCCATTGTAGAAACTAATGGTAATGTTATATGGAAAAGTGAAAAATTTGTTACCGAGTTTGAAAACTTAGATATCAATATGAATGAATACTTATCTGAAATAGTTAGAAGTATAAAACTTACTATAGAAAATTCAGATGAGGGCAAACAAGAAAAAGTTAGAGGAACAATTGACACAAATATAAAAATAGAAAATAAAATGTACAAAGTTCTTGGCTCATATGTTAAATCACATAAAATGCATCAAAAAGAACAAGAGTACACAACAATACTTTACTTCATAGATGAAACATACTTAAGAAAACTAGAGCAAGAGCAAAAAGATTCAGATATTTGCGTAGGTATTCTTATGATAGACAACTATGAAGAAATTAGCCAAAGAATTTCAAGTGAAATTAAGCCACAGTTAATAGCAAAAATGGAAAAATACATTTATGATTGGGCTACAAAATACAATAGTTTAATAGTAAAATCAGACAGAGATACATTTTTCTGTATAATGGAGCAAAGATATTTAAAAGAAGCAGAAGCGGATAAATTTAACATTTTAGATGAAGTTAAAGACATAGATGTACCAGACATAACTCAACCTACTCTAAGCATTGGCTTTTCAGATGACGGAGATAATAATGCAGAAAAAGCAGAATCTGCAAGAACAGTTATAGATATAGCTTTAGGTAGAGGTGGAGACCAAGCCATTGTTAAAATGGATGGAAGATATCAATTCTTTGGTGGAAGAACTCAAGAGGTTGAAAAAAGGACTAGAGTTAAAGCCAGAATTGTATCACATGCTTTAAAAGAGCTTATAAACGAAGCAGACAATGTAATACTTATGGGCCACAGCAATGGAGATATGGACTCTATTGGTTCAAGTTTAGGTCTATATAGATTAACTAAAACACTAGGCAAAGAAGCCAAAATAGTAAATGAAACAACTGGAATAGGCTTAGACAACTTTTTAACAGAGGCCAAAAAATCTGAAGAATATGCAGATTGCTTTATAACAAAACAAGAAGCCTTAGATAGTGTTAAACCAAATACACTTTTAATAGTTACAGATACTCACAAAAAGAGCTATGTAGAAGTACCAGAGCTTTTAGAAAAAGTAAATAAAATAGTGGTAGTAGACCACCATAGAAGAAGTACAGATTATATTGAAAATTCTATACTTACATTCCACGAGGTTTATGCATCATCTGCATCAGAGCTTGTAACTGAAATACTAGAGTATTCTCAACTAGATATAGAATTAACTCAAATTGAGGTAGAAGCTTTATATGCAGGTATAATGCTAGACACCAAAAACTTTACTTTCAAAACAGGTGTTAGAACATTTGAAGCAGCAGCATACCTTAGAAAATGTGGTGTAGATATTATAAAAGTAAAAAAATGGTTTCAAAGTGACCTTCATACTTATCAAATAATATCAGAAATAGTGTCAAAATCAGAAATAGTAAATGATTCAATTGCTATATCTACTTACGAAAATGATGATGAAAATGCTAATATAATTGCAGCAAAAGCAGCCGACGAACTTTTAACAATAGGTGGAATAAATGCTTCATTCGTACTTGGAAAAACCGGAGATAGAATATATATTTCAGGTAGGTCTATAGGTGGAATAAATGTTCAACTTATACTTGAAAAATTAGGCGGTGGAGGACATATAACTTTAGCCGGAGCTCAGCTTGAAAATATGAGTATGGAAGATGCAAAACAAGAATTAATTAACAGGATAAATGAGTATTTTTATGAGATAGAGAATTAGAAAGGAAAGTGATTTAAGATGAAAGTTATTTTATTAGAAAACGTAAAAGGTGTAGGTAAAAAAGATGAAATAATTAATGCAAATGATGGATATGCTCGTAATTTTTTACTACCAAAAAAACTAGCAGTAGAAGCAAATAATCAAAACTTAGCAAAACTTAAATCAAAACAAGAATCAAATGAGCATAAAAAAATGACAGAAAAACAAGAAGCAGAAGACTTAGCTAAAAAACTAGAAAAAATAATACTAAAAATTCAAGTAAAAGCCGGAGAAAATGGAAAAATATTTGGTGGAGTTACAGCTAAGGAAATAGCAGAACAGCTACAAAAACAGCATAATTTTAAAGTAGATAAAAAGAAAATAGACTTAAAAGAAACAATAAAACAAACAGGAATGTTTACTATAGATTTAAAACTATGTGAAGGGGTAAATGCTAAATTAAAAATACATATAATAGGTGGATAATTTATGTTACAATTCACAGCTTGAATTTTCTACTTAAATTTCAATATACATTCTTCCACATTTGCTTCACGGTTTTGCTAACGCAAAAACGCTTGCACGCTCGCTTCGGCAGTTCACATTCTCTACAGGTTAAAAAGTACCGCTGCCTCGGGTCGCTAAAAGCTCCAGAATATATATTGAAACATTTATAAAAATGAAATTATAAAATTTAGCATTGGAGGAAAGTAATGGAATTAGGAAAAGTACCACCACATGATGATGAAGCAGAGCAAGCTGTTATTGGAAGTATGATGACAGATAAAGATGCAGTAATATCAGCAATAGAAGTTTTAAAACCAGAGGACTTTTATAGGGAAGACAACAAAACAATATATAATGCAATAATGAACCTTTATGCTAAAGCTGAACCAATAGATATTATTACATTAAAAGATGAACTAACATCGCTAGGCAAATTAGAGCCAGTTGGAGGACTAGAATATTTAGCAACACTTCCCGATAAAGTTCCAACAACAGCAAACGTAGAAAAATACATAAAAATAGTAGAAGAAAAATCAATACTTCGTAGCTTAATAAAAACTGCAAATGAATTAATAGAAATTGGATATGACCAAAACGAAGAAGTAGAAATACTTATGGACAATGCAGAAAAGAAAATATTTGACTTAATGCAAAGAAAATCCCAAAAAGGCTATAGTTCAATTAGAGATATATTAGTAGACTCATTTACAGAACTAGAACAATTATATAATCAAAAACAACATATAACAGGTGTTGCATCAGGATTTATAGACTTAGATAATAAAACAGCAGGATTTCACAATTCTGATTTAGTGCTAATTGCTGCAAGACCTGCTATGGGAAAAACAGCATTTGCTTTAAATATTGCAACATATGCTGCAGTAAGCGCAAATACACCAGTAGTAGTATTCAGTCTCGAAATGTCAAAAGAACAATGTGCAAACAGAATTCTATGCTCACAAGCAATGGTAGATAGTGAAAAAGTTGCAAAAGGTGATATAACTGACGAAGACTGGTCAAAACTAGCAATTGCTTCAGGAGAACTTTCAGAATCAGCAGGAATATTTATAGATGATAGTGCAGGTATAAATATAGCAGAAATTAGAGCAAAATGTAGAAAGCTAAAACTTGAAAAAAATATAGGGCTAGTAGTAATAGACTATTTACAACTTATTCAAGGAAGCGGAAATACAAAAAGTAGAGAGCAAGAAATAGCTGAAATAAGTAGGTCTTTAAAAATTTTAGCAAAAGAAATAAATGTACCAGTTATAGCTCTTTCACAGTTATCTCGTGCACCAGAAGCAAGACCTGACCATAGACCTATGCTTCAGGACTTACGTGAATCTGGTTCAATAGAGCAAGATGCAGATATAGTAATGTTTCTATACAGAGATGATTATTATAACCCTGAAACAGAAGCTAAAAATATTGCAGAAGTTATAATAGCAAAGCATAGAGCTGGTCCAACAGGAACAGTAGAGCTACTATGGATGCCAAGTTATACGAAGTTTGCTAATAAATATAAGGGGTAAGTCTATTATTATACTTAACCTAAAATACACAATATACTTTCTTTCACGTTTCACGGCGCGGGTCGCTTTGCTCCAGCTTGCACGCTGCGCTATGCTCCTGCGTCGCTTTCGCTCGCTGAAACGTTCAAGAAGTATATTGTGACTTATATATTCAGAATGTTTTTTTAATTGTTCATAAAAAAATAAGAGAGGATAATTAATGGCTAAAAGATTAGACAAGTTAGAACAAAACTTTTTAGATACGATTAAAGAAAATAATTTAATAAGCAAGGGAGATGTAATAGTTGTTGGGGTATCAGGAGGCCCTGACTCTATTACTCTTTTAACCTGCTTAAATAAATTCAAAGATTATTTTGAAATAAAAATAATTTGTGCGCACATTAATCATTTAATTAGAAAAGATTCCACAGAAGATGAACAATATGTGGAAAACATGTGCAAAAATATGGGAATAAAGTGCTATGTAAAAAGAGCCGATGTAGAAAAAATAGCAAAGGAGCAAAAAAAAGGATCAGAAGAAGTTGGAAGAAAAATAAGATATGACTTTTTTGATGAAGTAGCCCGAAAAGAAAATGCTAATAAAATTGCAATTGCACACAATATGAAGGATAATGCTGAAACAATGCTTTTAAACATAATTAGAGGTTCTGGTTTAACAGGATTAGAAGGAATCCAAGCAGAAGAATATGGCAAATATATTAGACCTTTAATAAATTGTACAAGAGAAGAGATAGAAGAATATTGCGAAAAAAATAATTTACAACCAAGAATAGATAGCACAAATAAAGAAAACATATATAGAAGAAATATTATTCGTAATAAACTTTTACCACAATTACAAGAACTAAATCCAAATATAGTAGAAAGCTTAAGTAATTTATCTAAAATAGTAAAAGTACAAAATATCCACATAAAAAATGAAGTGGAAAATATATATAATAAAATAGCAACAGAAGAGCTTAACACTAATAATTTGCAAAATAAAAACGATAGCTCTATGCCAAAAGCAAAAAACAAAGTAAGTAATGTAACCTTAGGGAAAATAGAATTACACCTACTTGAGTTCCAAAAATTGGACGTAAGTTTACAACAAAATCTAATTCTATATACAATTAATAAGCTATTTGGAAACACTAAAAATATAGAAAAGGTTAATATAGATGACATAATTATAATATGTAGACGAAACGTCGGAAATAAATACATCTGTCCAAATAAAAACTTAAAAATTTTAATAAAAAATAAAAAAATTATTTTTATACCTTTAGCATAAACTTCCGTAAGCAAATGCGAGGTGTATCAACACTTACAAGGAAAAAACTTTTTGGAAAACTATTGCATAAACAAAACTTATGTGTTAGTCTACAATAAGATTAAACTTGTAAAAACATACAAAATAAAAAGTTTTTACAACACAAAAAGTTCAGTTAGCAATAAAATAATTTAAATAAAATATTCAATTATCAAAAGGAGGAAACGGCTTTGAGAAACAGTATAAAAACATTAGCAGCTTGGCTAGTAATAGGCATAATCCTATTATTTATCATACCAGCGATTTTAAATGGAACAAACAACGAGCTAACATATTCGGAGTTACTTTCTAAAATAGAAGCGGGAGAAGTTACAGACATTGAAATAGCATATGGTGGAGAGTCGGCAAGAGTAAAATTAAAAAATGACTCTAACATAAAAAATGTCAATATTCCAAGTGTAGATAATTTAATGGAAAACTTAAACACTTCAATGACAGACAATACAATTAATGTAACAGAAGCAGACAAATCATTCTGGCTAATAGTATCAGATTTATTACTTCCAATATCATCAATTGTACTTCTTATATTGATGTTTATGCTATTTATTGGTGGACCACAATCACAAGGTAAAGGTGCAATGCCATTTGGAAAAAGCAAAGCTAGAATGCTTACAGCAAATGATAGAAACAAAGTAACATTCAAAGATGTTGCAGGTATAGATGAAGAAAAAGAAGAATTACAAGAAATAGTAGACTTTTTGAAAAATCCTAAAAAATATACAGATATGGGAGCTAGAATACCAAAAGGAGTACTTTTAGTAGGTGGGCCTGGTACTGGTAAAACACTTTTAGCAAAGGCAGTTGCAGGAGAAGCAGGAGTTCCATTCTTTATAATAAGTGGTTCAGATTTCGTAGAAATGTTTGTTGGTGTTGGTGCATCAAGAGTAAGAGATTTGTTTGAAGAAGCAAAAAGAAATGCACCTTGTATAGTATTTATTGATGAAATAGACGCTGTTGGACGTCAAAGAGGTGCAGGTCTTGGTGGAGGACATGACGAAAGAGAACAAACATTAAATCAAATGCTTGTCGAAATGGACGGATTCTCAGCAAATGAAGGAGTTATAGTACTAGCTGCAACAAATAGACCAGATGTATTAGATAAAGCATTATTAAGACCAGGCAGATTTGATAGACAAATAGTAGTACCAGCTCCAGATGTAAAAGCAAGAGAGCAAATACTTGAAGTACATGCAAGAAAGAAAAAATTAGCAGATGACGTTGATTTAAACATAATTGCAAAAAACACATCAGGCTTTACAGGTGCAGATTTAGAGAACATACTAAACGAAGCAGCACTTTTAGCAGCAAGAAGAGAAAAGCAAGAAATAGGTGAAAGAGAAATAGAAGATGCCATGGTAAAAGTAACCATGGGACCAGAAAAGAAAACAAGAGTAAGAAGCGACAAAGAAAAGAAACTTGTAGCTTATCATGAAGGTGGTCACGCAGTAGTAAGTAGATATCTAAAAACACAAGATCCAGTACACGAAATATCTATTATACCAAGAGGAATGGCTGGTGGATATACTATGTATAGACCAACAGAAGATAAATCATTTATATCAAAAACAGAAATGCTTGAAAACATAGTATCATTACTTGGTGGTAGAGCATCAGAAGACTTAGTATTAGGCGATATTTCAACAGGAGCAAGCAACGACATACAAAGAGCTACACAAATAGCAAAAGCTATGGTAACTAAATATGGTATGAGTGACAGAATAGGAACTATTACACTTGGCTCAGACCAAGACGAAGTATTTATAGGTAGAGATTGGGGTCATGAAAAATCATACTCAGAAGAAACAGCAGGTGTAATTGATGAGGAAGTTAAAAAAATAATAGATAATGCTTATATGGAAGCAAAAAATATTTTAAGAGAACACAGAGACAAACTTGATAGAGTTGCAGAAGTTCTTGTAGAAAAAGAAAAAATTACTGGAGAAGAATTTGACCAGATTTTTGAAGGAGAATAAACAAAAAAACTAGCTTTTAAACAAAAGCTGGTTTTTAAAAACAATAAAAAAATACACATAATATGCAAAAGAAAATATATACTAGGAGGAAAATCAAATGAAAAATGCAAACCGAAAAGCCTTTCGTTTTTGAAATGAAGGGCTTTTTATGTGCAACAAAATTCACATAATTTTCATTGATTTTTTTTTACTTTTCATGTAAAATATAATTGTAATATTTTAAATGAATGTAAATTACATAAATCTAGAATCTTTTAAATGTAAATAAATATAAAAATAAACTAGATTTAAGACTGGTAAAGAGAAAATATTAAAGCAAAACAACAATAAATTTAAAAGTAAAGGAAAATGCACAAATGTCAAATAAATTTAAAAAAATTCCTAGAAATGCAAAAAACAATGTAGTATCTATAAACAGCCAAAGACAAATAAAAATCAACCCTAAAAGAATGCTAGCAGTTGGAGGAATAATATTACTATTATTCGTAATTTTACTTGTAAGAATAGGTTGGCTACAATTTGTTGATGGAGAAGAACTAAAAAGAAGAGAATATAGCCAATCAACTTCTAGTACTTTAATTAGTGCGAAAAGAGGTACAATTTATGATTCAACTGGAAAAGCACTAGCTATAAGCGTTGATGTAGACACTATTTCTGTTAATCCAGAATATATTACAGCAAAAGGGAAAGATGGGCAAAGCGACGAAGAAGCAACAGATGAATTAAAACAAAAAATGGCAGACAAAATGGCTGAAATATTTGAATTAGACAGAGAAGAAGTATATAAAAAGCTTACAAGCTCAAACAGTGTAGAAACTATAGTTTCAAAAGTAGAAACAGATAAAGTTTCAGAACTTGAAACCTGGCTAGAAGAAAATAAAGCGACAGCAGGAGTAAACATAGATGCAGATGTTAAAAGATATTATCCATACAATAATTTGGCATCAAATGTTATAGGCTTTTGTGGTAGCAACAATCAAGGCTTAGATGGAATAGAATTAAGCTACGATGATGTATTAAAAGGTACATCAGGAAGGCTAACAACAGCAATAGACGTAACTAGAGAAGCTATACCAGATCAAAATGAAGAATATATAGCTCCAGAGAACGGAAGTAACATTTATCTAACAATAGACTCAAATATACAAACAATAGCAGAAAAATATTTAAAACAAGCTGTTGAGGAAAATGAGTGTGAAAGAGGTGGAAATGTTATAATAATGGATCCTTCCGATGGCAGTATATTAGCTATGGCAACATATCCAGATTATAACTTAAATGATCCATATACACCAAATGAGTGGTACAGTGAAGGCTGGGATGAATTATCTGGACAAGAGCAAACGAATACTCTTTACTCAATGTGGAGAAATAGAGCAGTACTTGATACATATGAGCCAGGTTCAACGTTTAAAGTTATTACTGCTTCAATTGGATTGGAAGAAAATTTAGTAGAAACAGATACTAAAGATGAGTTCTTTTGCCCTGGATATGAAATGGTGGCAGACAGAAGAATTAATTGTAGTAATACATCGGGTCACGGAAGACAAACTTTAAGGAACGCACTTGAAAATTCATGTAACCCAGCGTTAATACAAGTTGGACAAAGAATAGGCGTAGACAAATTTTATATATATTTAAAAGCTTTTGGCTTTTTTGATAAAACTGGCGTAGACTTGCCAAGTGAAGGAACTAGCTCATTTTGGAGTCAAGAAAATGTAGGACCAGTAGAACTTGCAACAATGTCATTTGGACAAAGATTTACAATAACACCACTTCAATTAATAACAGCAGTATCAAGCATAGCTAATGATGGTAAACTAGTAACACCTCACGTAGTAAAAGAAATAGAAAATCCAGAAACAGGTACAATAACAAAAGTTGAAACAAAAGAAGTAAGGCAAGTAATTTCTGAGGATACAGCCGATAAAATGAAAAGCATAATGCAATCTGTAGTTGAAGAAGGTGGCGGAAGTTATGCACAAGTTAAAGGATATACAATAGGAGGAAAGACAGGAACATCTGAACCAAATCCAGATAGACCAGAAGAAGGATATGTAGCATCATTTGTAGCAATAGCCCCTGTAGAAAATGTAGAAGTCGTTTGCCTACTTACATTATATGATCCACAAAGTTCAAATCACTTTGGCGGAAGTATAGCGGCACCAGCGGTATCACAAATATTATCAGAAGTATTACCATATTTAGATATTCCGTCAAATGATATGGTTGACTCATCCACAACTCAAACAATTAACACACCAGATGTAGTTAACAAAACTGTTGCAGAGGCTCAAAAAATATTACAATCAGCAGGGTTAGAATATAGTACTAATGCATCTGCAGATGATATTGTAAAAGAACAAGTACCACCTAAAGGAACAGCACTTACAGAAGGCGGAATTGTAAAATTATACGCAGAAGGTAAAGATGAAAGGGTATCACAAAGTGTTCCTGACTTAAAAGGTGTAACTTTTGAACAAGCAAAGATAATGTTAAAAGCCAAAAATTTAAATATAGCAAGCACTGGAAGTGGAATTGTAATAGCACAAGATCCAATTGCAGGAACTAGTGTAGATGAGGGAACAGTAATAAATGTAACACTTCAACAAGAGACCACAACTACTCAGTATTAATTCTACAAGAAAGGAATACAATGAACATTTTTGAAGAAACAAAATACATAATGAATAAGTACGATGTTCATCCAAATAAAAAACTTGGACAAAACTTTTTATTTGATGAGCAAAGTTTGCAAACCATAGCACAAGATGTGACAGAAGAAGATACGGTTATAGAAATAGGACCGGGATTAGGAACGTTAACAGCTATTTTAGCAGAAAAGGCAAATAAAGTCATAGCTATAGAATTAGATGGTAATATGGTTAACATTTTGAAAAAAAGATTTAAATTGTACAACAACGTTCAAATTATTCAAGATGATATATTGAATGTGGATATAGACAAAATAGCTCCAAAAGCCAAAGTCGTTGCAAATTTGCCATATTATATAACAACATCAATAATAACTAAATTGATAAAAACAAATATTAAGGAGATAACAATTTTAATTCAAAAAGAAGTAGCAGAAAGGATATGTGCTGAACCAGGGACAAAGAAAGCGGGAGCAATTACTTATTTTGTTAGATATTATGCAGATAGCAAAATCATTGCAAATGTACCAAAAGAATATTTTATACCATCACCAGAAGTGGAATCTTCAATTGTTAAAATAATTAAAAAAGATAAGAAAGCTGTTGAAATAAATAATGAAAACTTGTTTTTTGAGATCATAAAAATTAACTTTACACAAAGAAGAAAGACTATTTTAAATTCACTTTCTAGTATAATTAGCAAAGAAGTGTTGAAAAATATACTAAAAGAGTGTAAAATAAATGAAAATGTACGAGGAGAAAATTTAAGCATTGATCAATTTGCAATGATTGCTAATAAATATGAAGAATTAAAAGATAATAACAAAAGAGCATAAAAACCACAATAATTTAGTAATTTTAAAACATAATAAAAAAGAAGGGAGGAATTATGAATCAAATACTAGTATCGGAAAAAATATATGTAACACCAGAACTAAAAAGAAAAAGAAAAACATATAAAATAATATTTATACTTAGTCTAGTTTTAATTGTAATTTTGACCACATATTATGTTTTAGCTGAGTTTGATAAAAATCAAAAAGAGCAAATTTCAAGAGAAATACTTAGCCAAATGAATGACCAAACTACGGTAGAAGAAAACTTTATTGTTGTAGCTCTTGATGAAGAGCCTACAGATGAAGAAGTTCCGATAATAGAGCTTAATACAGAAACTACTACAAATACCCTTGACTCAGAAGTAACAGCAAATGGCCAAACTTATGAAACTGAAGCTATATTAGACTATCCAAAATTGGGAATAAATTATCCGGTTCTTTCAGAAGAATCAGAAGAATTGTTAAAAGTATCGCTTTGCAAATATTGGGGGCCAAATCCAAACACAGTTGGCAATTATTGTATTGTAGGACATAATTATAGAAGTGGAAAAATGTTTGGAAAACTTAGCGGAGCCTCAGTTGGAGATGAAGTTTCTTTAACGGATTTGAGTGGAAATAAAGTAACATATGTAGTATATAATAGATATGTAGTTGATCCTACAGATGTGAGTTGCACTAGTCAATTAACAAACGGTCAGAGAGAAATAACACTAATTACTTGCACCAACTATGGACAAGACAGGTTAGTAATAAAAGCTAGAGAAAAGCAAGCATAAAAAAAGCAGGAAACATAATTTTAATACTTTATATAAAGCAGGCAATTTTTAGACAAAAAATTCTAAAAATTGTCTGCTTTTGCATCAAATTTGTAAATGTAATCAAAATGTAATATTAGCCCCGTAACCCTATAAAAATGTAGAAAATCAGAAAAAAATGGTTAAAAGAAACAAAAAGACAAAAGCTTTGAAATATGCAAAAAATAAAGTTATAGTGATTACAGAAACATAAAAAATGAACATATATGGGATCTTTAAATTATTTGACTTTTAAAAAATAAGAATGTAAGATAACAATGGCGTTGAAATAGCCTAAAGTTTAAGCAAAAATAAAGATTAAAAAATTATTAACTTAATACTAAATAGCAATTGTAGCTTAAAAATACAACTAATTGTGTTTTTTATTGAAGCAGAAATGGGGGACAAAATGAAAGTAATAAAAAGAGACGGAAGAGTTGTTGATTTTGATAGAAGCAAAATTCAAACAGCAATTGAAAAAGCAAACAAAGATGTAAGAACAAAAGAAAGAGCTACTAAAGAAGAAATAAAAGGGATAATTAAGTATGTAGAAGATTTGGACAAAAAAAGAATTCTTGTTGAAGATATACAAGACATTATTGAAAAAAAGCTTATGGAATTAAATAAATACGAGCTAGGTAAACAATATATTGTATACAGATATACTAGAGCTTTAGTTAGAAAAGCTAATACAACTGACGAATCAATATTAAAACTTATAAGAAATGAAAATAAAGAGCTAGCAGAAGAAAATTCAAACAAAAACACAATGCTTGCCTCAACACAAAGAGACTATATAGCAGGCGAAGTATCGAGAGATTTAACAAATAGATTACTTCTACCAGAAGATATATCAAAAGCACATCAAGAGGGGATTTTACACTTCCACGATGCGGATTATTTTATTCAACCTATTTTTAATTGTTGTTTAATAAATATTGGTGATATGCTAGATAATGGAACAGTAATGAATGGAAAAATGATAGAAAGTCCAAAAAGTTTCCAAGTAGCATGTACTGTTGTAACACAAATAATTTCAACAGTTGCAAGTAACCAATATGGTGGACAATCAGTAGATTTAATCCACTTAGGAAAATATTTAAGAAAAAGTTATGATAAATTTAAAACAGAAATAGAAAAGAAATATAAAAATAAACTTTCACAAGATGTAATTGAAGACTTAGTAGAAGACAGATTAAAATATGAACTAAAATCAGGAATACAAACAATTCAATATCAAATAAATACTTTAATGACAACAAATGGACAAGCCCCTTTTGTTACATTATTCTTACACTTAGAAAAAGATGATCCATACATAAAAGAAAATGCTATGATTATTGAAGAAGTATTAAGACAAAGATATGAAGGAATAAAAAATGAAGCAGGAGTTTATGTAACACCAGCATTTCCAAAACTAGTATATGTTTTAGATGACTTTAACAATTTAACTGGTGGAGAATACGACTATTTAACAGAACTTGCAGTAAAATGTTCAGCAAAAAGAATGTATCCAGATTATATATCAGCTAAAAAAATGCGTGAGAATTACGAAGGAAACGTATTTAGCCCAATGGGATGTAGAAGTTTCTTATCTCCATGGAAAGATGAAAATGGAAACTACAAATTTGAAGGAAGATTTAATCAAGGTGTTGTAAGTATTAACTTACCACAAGTTGCTATTATAGCAAATGGTGATGAAAATAAATTTTGGAAACTATTAGATGAAAGATTAGAACTTTGTAAAAAAGCTTTAATGTGCAGACATAACGCTTTAGTTGGAACAACATCAGACATAAGCCCAATTCACTGGCAATATGGGGCAATAGCTCGTTTGAAAAAAGGGGAAAAGATAGATAAACTACTTTATGGTGGATATTCAACAATATCTTTAGGATATATAGGAATATATGAAATGACAAAACTTATGACAGGAGTTTCACAAACAGAGCCAGCAGGACATGAGTTTGCCCTAAAGGTTATGAACCACTTAAGAGAAACAGTTAATCGCTGGAAAAAGGAAACAAACATAGGATTTGCCCTATATGGAACACCAGCAGAAAGCTTGTGCTACAAGTTCGCAAAAATAGACAAAGAGAGATTTGGAACAATTGAAGATGTAACAGATAAAGGATATTATACAAACTCTTACCATGTAGATGTTAGAGAAAAAATAGACGCATTTGATAAACTAAAATTTGAAAGCGAATTCCAAAAAATATCTTCAGGTGGAGCAATATCTTACATTGAAATACCAAATATGCAAAACAATTTAGAAGCATTAAGAAGTGTTGTAAAATTCATTTATGATAATATTCAATATGCAGAATTTAATACAAAATCTGACTACTGCCATGTATGCGGATTTGACGGAGAAATAAAAATAAATGAAAATAATGAATGGGAATGCCCAAATTGCGGAAATAAAGACCACAGCAAAATGACGGTTGTAAGACGTACTTGTGGATACCTTGGAGAGAACTTCTGGAATGCAGGAAAGACGAAAGAAATTAAGCAGAGGGTATTACATTTGTAATTAGTTCAAATAATTAATGTTTATATATAAAAGTCACAATATATGTTCTCGTACATTTCAGTGAACGGAGCTGACAAAGTATAACGCTCATATCTGTCTTAGGAGCTCGAAGCGCAGTGGAACGTGCAAGCTGGAGCGGAGCGACCCGCGCTGTGAAATGGGAGAGAATGTATATTGTGACTTATAATAAGAAATATGAAAGGAATAAATAAATGAATTACGCAGATATTAAAAGGGTCGATGTAGCAAATGGCGAAGGCGTGCGCGTATCCGTATTTGTAAGCGGTTGCAATCACCATTGCAAAGGGTGCTTTAATGAATGTGCTTGGGATTTTAATTATGGAAAAGAATTTACTCAAAAAGAAATAAATCAAGTTTTAGAATATATGAATCATGATTACATAGAAGGGTTAAGTCTTCTTGGTGGAGAACCTTTAGAGCCACAAAATCAAGCAGGAGTTTTAAACCTTGTAAAGCAAGTAAAAGAAAAATTTCCAGATAAAACAATATGGTGTTATACGGGATTTGATTTCAAAGATGATATAATAGATAAAATGCAAAAAGAAAACTCAACAACGGAAGAACTTATTAAATATTTTGATGTTGTTGTAGATGGTAAGTTTGAAATGGATAAAACCAGCCCTAAACTAAGATTTAGAGGCTCATATAATCAAAGAATACTAGATAGCAAAGAAACAATCGAAGAAGACACTCCAGTAGAAATTCCAAGATTGTATGAGAAAGAAAGAGTTATTAGCAAAGAGGTAAAATTATAGACGAGCTTTTGCAAAATTTTACAAATCCCCACTTGACAACCACATAGCAAATAATGTATAATTATTAGGTATTGAGGGAGATATCCCAATAATCCCATACAATAGTGAATAGCTGGAAGGAGGGGATATTATGTCAGAGGTTAAAGTTAATAATGGAAATATAGAAGATGCCTTAAAAAGATTTAAAAGGCAATGTGCCAGAAATGGTGTTTTACAAGAGGTTCGTAAAAGAGAATGCTATGAAAAACCTAGTGTAAAAAGAAAGAAAAAATCAGAGGCAGCTAGAAAAAGAAAGTTTTAATTAAGGGGGCGTTTGTAACGCCCTTTTTTCTGTAAGGTTGGAAGATAATTGCGCCTTAGGAAGGAATAATAGTAAAAGTGAAAAACATATTAAGTTTTGTAAAAAAACATGATAACATATTTGTACTACTAATAATAGCTATTGCAATACTTGCAAGAGTATACAATGTAGGCATCTCGAATACCGATGAAATGTACAACTTTTTAAATTCATACAAATTAGCAAATGGGCTAACAATTTATACAGACAACAATGTAATAATAACTCCATTATTTTTTTACATTTCATCTATAATTTTAAAAATATTTGGAGAAAATATATTTGTATTTCGAACTTTAAATTTAATAATTTCTAGCATAATGTTTTTCACATGTTATATAGTACTAAAAGAACTAAAAGTAAATAAAAGATTTTCATTATTATACACATTACTAATAATTGCACTCATATCAAGTATTATAGGAGGAGGGGCAAACTACACAACATTAGCATATAGCTTTTATTTATTAGGATTTTTACTAATTTTGAAGATGAAAAAAGGAACGGTTAAAAGCCTTGTGCAAGGGCTAATGCTTTTCTTGACCTTTCTAACATATCAAAAATTAGGAGTAGCTTATTTTATAGCGATTATAGCATATGAAATTACAAACAAAGATATTAAATCACTATTTAAAGAATTGCTTACAGCACTAGTTTTATTATTAGCTTTTTTAGCATATTTGTATACACAAGGTAATCTATTTGATTTTATAGATTATGCAATATTAGGCATAGGGGAATTTGGAAGTAAAAACTGGAAAGCAGAAGGAAATTTTTTTAGTATCTTATTATTTTTACTATTGCCTATTATGACTTTAACAGCTATAATAACTACAATTAAAGCAATAAAGTCAAATACGAATATAAAAATGGAAAAACTAAGAAAAGAAAAATCCAGTTCAGAAAACGAAGAAAATAACTTTAAAAAAGTGGAAGAAATAAAAAAACAAATACTATGCATCTTTGAATTCTCAATTTGTGCATACATAATAGTAATTCCAATATTAAATAATTATCATGTATACTTAGCAAGTATATTAATGATAATAAATTTAATGTATATAATAGATTTTTTAATAAAACCAATTATAGAAGAAAAAAGTATAAAAAACATAATAAATATAATAATATTATGTATAATAATATTGCTCTTTGCATATAGTGCAAAAGATATGTGGGATTATGCACATTTAATTAATTGCATACCACAAAATAGCCCATTTTATGGAGCAACAATAGATCCAAAAATGAGAAAAACAATAGAAGAAGTAGCAGACTATGTACAAAATAATGATAAAAATACAATAGTACTTTCAACATATGCACCACTAATTTCACTTTATTTAAACGATTTAGATAATGGAGATTATGACTTACCTCTAAGAGGTAATTTGGGCAGCAAAGGCGAAGAAGGATTAATAGAACAAATAAAAGAATTAAGCAATACACAAATTTTACTTTTACACGAAACTGAAGAGGAAAAAGAAATATATCAATTTGCATATGATGTTACAAAATATATTAAACAAAATTACACATATGTAGGACAAATAAATAAATTTGACATCTATGAAACGAAAAAATAAAAACAAATTGGTTAATCAATTAAAAATAATAAAGGAAGGAAGATAATATTAATGCAAATAACAAAATTACAATCAAATAAATTTAAAACAAATTTAGTAGCACTTTTTATAACAGTGCCACTAACTAAAGAAAACTGCACAAAAAATGCACTCTTAACATCAGTCCTTAGAAGGGGAACAAACAATTTAAAAACACAAGAAGAAATTTCAAAAAGACTAGAAGAGCTTTATGGTGCCGGTTTTAACTGTGGTGTAGATAAACTAGGAAATTATCATGTGCTTAAGTTTTACTTAGAAACACTAGAAAACACATATACATTGAATAGCGAAAATTTATTACAAGAGGGAATAAATTTATTATTAGACATAGTTTTTAACCCGCTTGTGGAAAATAATGGATTTGACAAAGTATATGTAGAACAAGAAAAACTAAATTTACAAAAATTAATAGAATCTAGAAAGGACAACAAGGCACTTTATGCAAAAGAAAGATGCTTAGAAAGTATGTTTGCCGACGAAAGCTATGCTTTATATAAATATGGTTCAGTAGAAGATTTATCAAACATAAATGAAATTAATTTATATGCATATTATAAAGAATTATTAAAAAACTGCAAAATAGATTTATATGTAACAGGAAATAATATAGACAATATAAAAGTACCTGAAATATCAAGCAAAAATTTACCACAAATTGAAAACTTACATGTTGCACCAGAAAAGCCAAGCATTGTTAATGAAAGTCAAGATGTAACCCAAGGAAAGTTGATAATAGGATTAGATGTAGGAAATAGTGATAAGGCAGTAGTGTCAATGTATAACACAATTTTAGGCGGTGGAGCAAACTCTAAATTATTCCAAAACGTACGTGAAAAAGCAAGTTTGGCTTATTCAGCAGGATCATCATATATTAGAAGAAAAAATGTAATACTAATTCAAACAGGTATAGAAATTGAAAACTATGACAAAGCAGTAAAAATAATAGAAGAACAACTACAAGACATGAAAAACGGCAAAATAAGTGACGAAGAATTCAATTCAGCAAAGCAATTAATAACTTCATCAATAGAACTTATAGAAGAATCAAAAGAAGATATGATAACATTTTATTTTGATCAAAATTTATTTGATGAACATTTGAATGTAACTGAATATAAAGAAATGATAAAAAAGGTTACAAAAGAAGACGTAATAAAAATAGCACAAAAAGTTAAAGAAGACACGATTTACTTTTTGACTAATAATGCAAAATAGAAAGGAGCAAATTAATGCAAATAATACAAAATGATAAAATTAAAGAAAGTGTTTATATAGAGACATTAGAAAATGGAATGAAAATTATGGTTATTCCAAAGCCAAATACGGATAAAAAATATATCATTTGGGCTACTAAATTTGGTTCAATAGACAATCACTTTATAGAGCCAAAAACAGGCAAAGAAATAAAAGTACCAGATGGTGTTGCTCATTATTTAGAGCACAAAATGTTTGAACAAGAAAATGGAATAGATAGCTTATATAAACTTATGTCATTAGGATTAGATGCAAACGCATACACAACAAATGATCATACAGCTTATTTATTTGGAGGAACAAAGAATTTCTACGAAGGGTTAGATGAGCTTATGGACTATGTTCAACATCCATACTTCACTGACCAAAATGTAGAAAAAGAAAGAGGTATAATAGGACAAGAAATAGGAAGATATGACGATGAACCTGCTTGGAAGTTATATGTTAATTTAATGGATTGCTTATATAAAAATAATCCTGTAAAACTTGACATAGCAGGAACTGTAGAATCTATTAGCCATATTACAAAAGAAACACTTTATGATTGCTATAACACTTTTTATCATCCATCAAATATGACAATGTGCATAAGCGGAAACTTTGAACCAGAAAAAATAGTAGAAGAGGTAAAAAAGAGACTACTTCCAAAAGAAAAAATGGGAGAAATAAAAAGAATATATCCAGAAAAAGAATATACAATAAACAAAAAAATAAATGAGCAAAATATGGAAGTAAATATTCCTTTATTCATGATAGGATATAGGGATATACTTGAGAACGAAGACAATATAATAAAACAAATTGCTATAGAAATAATATTAAATAGTTTAATAGGCAAAAGTTCAAAACTATATCAAAAACTTTATACAGAAGGTCTACTAATGGGTCCACTTGAGTTTTACGATGAATTTGCAGATGAATATTCTCATGTCGTAATTGGAGGACAATCAGAAAATCCAGAAAGAATAAATGAAGAAATTGTGAAAGTACTAAAAACAGAAAAGGTAACTGCAGAAAATTTTGAAAGAAATAAAAAAGCTCTTTATGGCGAATATGTATCAGAATACGATGATGTTGAAACAATAGGCAGAAACTTTTTACAAGATAGTATGAAGGGTATTAACTGTTTAGATTATATTGATGCTTTTAACAAAATTACTTTAGATTATGTAAATAAAATACAGGAGAACTTATTTAAAGAAGAAATGTCAGCACTTTCTATTGTTAGAAAAAAGTAAGAATTTCTAAAAAACTTAAAAAAACTTAAATAAATTATAAAAAAATAGGCTTTCATTAAGCCTATTTTTATAATATAGGAAAAATCGAAGATTATGCCTATATTTCGAGATAAATTTTACCTTTTATTTATGATAAAGTATTAACGTTCTCTGCTAAGTTTCTAACTATTTGTAATATACCTGTTGCTGCGAATAATAGAATAGCACCTATTACATATATAACAGCAGATTTCTTTATTTCAGCTTTACCTTCTGGTGAAGCTGTTAAGAATTTAATACCTACAAATATAAGCATAATAACAGCTGCTGCAAATGCTATAATTTGAATTATATAAATAACCCATCCAGCTACAGTATTTACTTCATTAGTACCGGTAGAAGGTTGTGTACTAGAAGGTATTGATGGACCTGAAGCAAATACCATGCAAAATGCACTTAATATAGTTGTTATTATTAATACTGCTGATATTATTTTTGACATTTTCTTAATATTCATAAAACTCCTCCTCTTAATAATACTATAATAAATTATAGAATAATTTCAAAAACTTGTCAATATTTTTTACTATTTTTGACATAATTTTTGTGAATTTTTAGTAAAAATGTCCCAATTTTTTATTACATTTTTATGTAAAAAT
>CAMMFK010000018.1 GCA_946496115.1 uncultured Clostridium sp. | reverse complement strand
AAAAGAGTGGGATAACTTAAAATATTCTGAACAAGTAGAAATTTTAAAAAATACAATAATTAGAAATATTATAATTGGTATATTATTAATTTTTATAATTATAACTTTAATATCTAGTTTAACTACAGTTCCAACGGGATTTGTTGGAGTAAAAACAAGATTTGGACAAGTACAAGATACTACAATTCAAGAAGGTTTAAATTTAAAATTACCCTTTGTTGAAAAGATTGTAAAGATGGATTGTAGAACACAAAAAACAGAATACACAATGGAAGCTAGCTCAAAAGATTTACAAAAAATTAGTAATTTTAAAGTAGCAATTAATTATAATGTTTCTAAAGAAACAGCTAATCAATTATATAAAGAAGTAGGTGTTGATTATAAGTCTGTAATAGTTGAGCCAGCTATCCAAGAAGCAATGAAAGCAACTATTGCTAATTATACAGCAGAAGAATTAATAACAAAAAGAAATGAAGTTTCAGCTTTTGCTCTTAATTCATTATTTGATAAATTACAAGATAAAGGAATACAATTGACTTCTTTAAATATATTAGATTTAAGTTTTAGTGAAGAGTTTGATAAAGCAGTTGAAGAAAAGCAAATAGTAGAACAAGAAACTCAAAAAGCACAATATGAATTGGAAAAAGCAAAAGTAGAAAATGAAAAGAAAATAGAAAATGCAAAAGCAGAAGCAGAAGTTATGAAACAACAAAACTTACAAATTACAGAACAATATCTAAGATTAAAAGAAATTGAAAATCAAAAAGCAATGATAGATAAATGGACAGGACAATTACCAACAATAATGACAGATGGTTCAAATTTATTATTAAATATGAATAAATAGGAGGGATTATTACGAATAAGATAATTTTAATGGGAAGATTAACAAGAGATGTTGATACTAAATATACTCAATCAACAAATATAATGATAGCTAATTTTTCATTAGCTGTAAATAGAAGATTCATAAAAGAAGGAGAAGAAAGACAAGCAGATTTCTTTAATGTTACAGCTTTTGGAAAAACTGCTGAATTTATACAAAAATATATGAATACTAAAGGTCAACAAATTGCAGTTATAGGAAGATTACAAAATAGAAGTTGGGAAGATGATCAAGGTCAAAAGCATTATGCAACAGATGTTATAGCTGAGGAAGTATATTTTGCTGATAGTAAAAGACAACAGCAAAATAATGATACAGCAGAATTAGAAAATACTTTAAACAATAATGGAGTAGAATTTAATCAACTTGATGATGATTCATTGCCATTTTAAGTAGGTTAATTTAATAAAATTTATGGGCATAAACTAATTTTTATAAGTAACATATATAAGTTTATGCCCATTAAAATAAAATGACTTAAAATCAAAATATGGAGGTTTAAAAATATGATAGGTAGAGAAGACGTTTTTAAATTTATGGATGGCACAAAAGCAGTTTTAACTTTTAAGCAATTTGGCAATGGTGATTATGTACCATTTGAAGGATATATAACGGCTATAAAATATGAAAATAATAAAATTACAACAGTTGATTTAAAATCTATGTATGGTGATAATTTAAAAGATGTGCCAATAGAAGATTTATACTTACAAGAAGATATACAAAAATTAAGAAAAGTTATTTTACTTAAAGAAATAGAAGCATTGCCAAAGCAAATAGAAATATTAGAAATAGATTTGAAACATAAAAAGAGAAAATTAGAAAAATATAAGAAACAATTAGAAGAGGTTAATAAAAATGAATAATAAAAGATTAGGAAATAGTTTTGAAAACAATCTTGCTTTAATTTTAGCAAGTGAAGGATATTGGGTTTCATTATTTCCTTCGAAAGCACATACTGGATCTCAACCAGCTGATATGATTGCAGTAAGAGATGATGTAGCTATCTTAATTGATGCCAAAACTTTAAATAGGAAAAATGGATTATTTCCAATAAGTAGAATTGAAGAAAATCAAATATTTGCTGCTAGAAAATTTAAAGAATGTGGAAATAGCTGGTATAATTTTGCAATATTATGGAATGATACTATTTATATGATACCTTTTGAAACAATAGATTTCAATGAAAAAAGTATAGATATGAAGGAACAAATACCTTTTTTAAGAAGATATAAAGAAAGAGTTGAAAGAATAAATGAAAATTTATGTAGATAGTGAAATAAAAATACAAAATCCAAACAAAGAAATATTGGATTATTGTAAAAATGAATTAACTATAAAAAATCCAGATATTCAAAAAAAACAAGCTATGGGCTTTTGGACAGGCAATTTACCCAAAGAAATAAAAATGTATTCAAAAAATGCAAATACTATAATAATCCCTTTAGGATGTATTGATGATATATGGCAAATAGATTCTAATAAAAATGATTATATTATTAACTTTGGTATACATGAAAAATTAGAATTTCCTAAAAATAAATTAAAACCTTATGATTATCAAGAAAAAGCAATTAAAGCAATGATAAAAGCCAAAAGGGGAATACTGCAAGCGAAATGTGGTTCTGGTAAATCAATTATGGCTCTTGAAATTATAAGAAGAATTGGACATAAAGCTTTAATTATTTGTCATACTAAGGAATTATTAAATCAATTTAAAGATTATTTAACAGATGATTTAGGATTGCAAAAAGGCGAATATGGAATAATAGCAAATGGTAAAGTTGAAATTGGATCGTTAGTAACTGTTGCTTTAAGACAAACTTTAGTAAATGTAGATCTATTAAAATATAAGTTTGAATGGGGAACCATTATTATAGATGAATGCCACAATATTGCAGGAAATGTCGCTTATGTTTCACAATATCAGAAAATACTTTCCAATTTAGCTTCTCAATATAGATATGGTTTATCAGCAACACCTTTTAGAGCAGACGGTTTAACAAAATGTATGTATTCAATTATTAATAAAGTAAAATATACAATTGAAGAAGATGAAATCGCAGATAAAATAATAAAAGCAAAAGTACAACCTATTTATACTGATTTTGAAATTCCTGAATTTGCAAAATATACAGATGGAACTTTAGATTATGTTAAATTACCAACGGCATTGGCAGAAGATAAAAACAGAAATAAGCTGATATTAGATTTATTAAAAGAAAACAAAAATAATTATTGCATTATACTTTCTGATAGATTAGTCGGATTGCAATTGCTTCATGAGCAATTAGGAGAAGGACTTATAATTGACGGTTCTAAAAACACAAAAAAAGCTAAACAAGAAAGAGAAGAAGCAATAGAAAAAATGAGAAACAAAAAAGAACATTATTTATTTGCAACTTTACAATTAGCAAGAGAGGGTTTGGACATAAAGCCACTTAATAGACTATTTTTAATTGCACCTACAAAAAATAAAGCTGTCTTAATTCAGGCAGTTGGAAGAATAGAAAGAAAAGATACAGATAAGCAAACACCAATAGTTTATGATTTTGTTGATAAGGATTTATACTATCAAAAAGCATTTAAACAGAGAAAAACAATTTATAAGAAAAATGGAAATATTATAATATAGGAGGAAAATAAAATGTATAAATTAAAAAATTTTTTACCAATAAAAAATATAACAGAATTTGCCAATAAAGTAGGACTACCTTTAGAATATTTAATGAAGATTTTACAAAAGGATATAGTTTGTAATAAGTTAATTGCTTATTCAATTACTAAAGCTTTTTATGAAGAACTAGAAATCTTAGATCTATTTGAAAGAGTGTAAAAAAATATGAGAGATTACATTTTAGAATTAATATCTATGAAAGATATTATAAATAAATATAAGTTTCATATAAAATACAACATGATATGTTGCCCTTTTCATAATGACAAAACAGCAAGTATGAAAATATATGAAAAATCATTTTATTGTTTTGGTTGTAATAAAACTGGCGATTTAATACAATTTGTTGAATATTTATTTAATATATCTTTTAAAGAGGCAATGCAAAAAATTAATATAGATTTTAATTTAAATTTATCAAGTAATATTAAGATTGATTATGATAAAATAAAAAGCATACAAGAAGAAAAGCAAAGAAAAGAAAAACAAAAAAATATTATTTTTCAGCAAAAATGTGACATTTTATTATCATATAACAAATATATAAAATATTTTTCAAAAAAGATAAATAAAAACAACTGGGAAAACTATACTCATATAATTGCTTTTCTAAAAGATAAGGCAGAAATGCTTGAATTTGAACTTGATAATATGTATTAAAAAAATAGCAGAAGTTTTGTATATTTAAAATACAACTTTCTGCTATTTTTCTAAGTGCAAAATACAAATGAAGGGGGATTTCTCCTTCAATTTTAATTTATCATTTTATAAAAATAATGTCAAGGTTTGGAGCTACCTCTGTGAATCGAACACAGTCATAACTGATTTGCAGTCAGCAGGCTTCCCACTTGCCTAAGGTAGCATATTTAGAAGGCTTTTCAGCATTTTTGTTTCCAATTTTAAATCCTCTTTCCATAAAAACCTCCAAAAAAAGGACTTATATATGTATGTTATAATTATAGGATTATTGTCGAGATAAGCCCTATAAATAAAGAACATACATATATAAATCCTTTAAATCTCATCTCGACATCTAAATTATAGCATTTTTTGCTTATTTAGTCAATCTATAATCCATACATATTCTGCTGTTCTATTAGAACAATCAAAAGTGTCATAAATTATTCCATATTTTGAACAAGTTATATGACCTTTCATTGTTATTAGTAATATATAATCTGAATATCTTTTTGAAATATTTCCAACAGTACCTCTTACATAAGGTATTCTTTTATATCTTTCATCTAAATATTTAATTATAAAATTTCTATCATCTACCATAGTGCCTTCTGCTTGTGCAATATCACTTAAATGTTCATAAACATAATCCCAACTTTTACCTGTGGCACATGAAATTGACCTTATAGTACAATCGGAAATATTTTTTCCTAAAACATTTGCATTATAATATTTATACATAATTACATCTCACTTATTTTTCTAGCATATTTCTTTATTAGTTGCATTTCTTCCTCAGAAGAAGCATCGCTTTCAAGCATTTGCATAAATTGAACTACTGATTTAAGCATATAATCTAAGCTTTTCATAGTATCTTCTTTTGCTCCGTAGTTTCCTCTGTCATATTCTTCACGGCTTTCAGAATAATCACCATACATTTCTCTCATATCGTCAATCATTTCTTCGCCTCTGTAATTACCTCTTGCCATGTATCTGCCTCTGCTGTCTCTTCCTCTTCTTCCATAATTACCATATTCTTCTCTATCGTAGTCATCTCTACCATAGTTAGTATTATATCTCATTTTAATACCCTCCTTTTTTACTTTCCAATATTCTTCGTTCTCAATGTCTTTATGAATATCAATTAGTTTATAAAGATAATCTACATTATCCTCTTTTATTCCAACTTGCAAGAACTCTTGCAACTTGTTTTCAACTTTATTTTTTAATTCATTGCTGAGCATTTTGCTTTGCTTTTCTTGCTCTTGATGTTGTTTGTTTAAGTTGTCTTGTTTCTCTTCTTCCATTTACTTCACCTCCTAAATTAACTGGGTGTAACAGGAGTTGTAGTTGTTGGAACTGGAATACTTTGTGCAGCTACTGCCCCAGTGCAAGGCAATTTACATTTCCCTATATATTTGAATACACCTGTACTTACAGCTGTACTTACTCTAGTTGCATATATTCTTCTTGTTCTTACTTGGCAAACATATATAGGAGTACAATCACAATTAACAAAAGGATATTGTGTTGCAGTTCCACCTATTGAAAATACAACGGTAGAGTTTATTGTTGCTGACGTAGGAATTGCTTGTGCAAGTACAATACAATATTTGCAATTATTACCATAATTACCAGCAGGTAAGTCTACAATTACTGTATCAGTTGTAGCATCATAGTTTATAGCAGTTGAAAGAACTAATTTATTACATAATTGGCAATTTCTAATACATTCTGACATATTATACCTCCTTATTAAAAATAGAGATAGTGTGATACTATCTCTAAAAAATCACACTTATTAGTGGAAAAAATCAATTAGCAGCAACCACAATTGCATCCGCAATTATTGTTGTTATATCCATAACCTGTTACTTGATAATTGTAGCAACAGTTAGGGTTTGGTACAATAAAAGCGGGAACGGGGCAATCATTTCCTGTTCTTCTTATTATTTCAGCAGTATTTGCATCCATTCTAGCTTGTAATACAGCGTTTTGGTTAGCTTGTGAAGCAGCTAATCTTAATGAATTAATTTCATTTTGTTGAGCTTGGATTTGAGCATTTTTATCTTCTATTCTGTTAGCAACTATTTCATCATGCAATGCTCTGTAATTAGCATTTTGATTATCTATAATATCTCTAGTATTCATACTCATAGCATTTTGCAATGTATTTGTATTCATAGCCATATTATAGTTTATACCGTCAATGCCTCTATTTACCTGACAACAGCAGTCAGATATTTGTTGACGGACGTCACAACAGCAACTAGCTAATGAAGAAGATAAGCCTTGTACTCCAAGCCTTGTTTCATATCCATTAGTTGTAATAGCATTATTTACTCCACTAAAGCCCTGACATAATGTATTTTGAACATTAGCAAATCCATTTGTCATAGTGTTATTTAAAGCAAATGTACTATCACAAATACCATTAGATATACTATCTAATTTTCTATCTACTTGTGCAAAATCTGAAGCTAGAACATATCCGTCTGTAACTCCTCCAGTAGAACCTCCGAAGCCACTTCCATAGCCTCCTCCAAATCCACCGAAGCCTCTGCCCCAGCCACCTAGTGCGAATATTAGAAATAGTACAATCCACCAAGCGTTTCCGTCACCGAAACCGTCATTTGAATTATTTCTTCCGCAATTGTTTAACAAAGCTACATCAGAAGCACTTAAAGCTCCATCACCATAATTCATAACTTTTTCCTCCTTTTTTTAAATTTATTTATTATTGTTATTATAATAACCTATTTAAAACTTTTTCTAAATTCAGCAAATTCTTTATCAAAATCTCTTCCTTGCTCCTTAAATAAGTTTCTAGCAAAAGTTTCAACTCCTTTAGTATCGCCTTCTTTAGCTTTTTCAATTAAATTGTTGAATACTGGATTAGAATTATTTTTCATAACATTACCTAATATTTGTTGAGGGTTCATTCCTTTTCCAATAAATCCTTTTATCATCTCTATTGGATTCATAATTTATTCCTCCTATTTTTTTATATTATCTGTTAAGTTTTTAACTTGTTTTTTAATACTTCTTACATCTTCTTTTAATTCTTCAAATTCATCATCATCAACCGAAATATCCTTAATTGCTTTATTTAGCTCTTCTGGAGTAACATATTTTACTTGTTGTTCAGGTTTCTTTTCTTCACTAGGTTTATATACTAAAGTTTTACTTGTACCATCTGCTTGTAATTGTTTTGTTACAATCGCAGTTCCGTCAACTAAAGGAAAATAACTTACAGAACCATCTAAAGGAATATCCATAGCCTTAACAACATCTATACTATCAACAGTTTTTCCTTGCAATCCTTGTATTGAAACAGGTTGTGGGGTATATTGTTGAACAGGTTGTGGTTGTATAGGTTGCTGAGGTTGTACTGCTTGATTAGCATATGGTTGATATGGTTGTCCATATCTAGGTATTTGTGGTTGCATATAATTGTTATAATTAAACATTTTTTTGTTCCTCCTTTATTAAAGAAAAAGAGCTTGAAGATTGTATCATTTGAGGAACACTCATATACAATTTTAAACTTCAAACTCCTTTCTTTGCCTAAAAAAATAGACAACGTTTTACTGTTGCCTATTGAAATTAGATAATAATAGGCGATTACCTAATTTCTGTATTCATTATATTATTTATAAAATTTTATTTCTAGTCTGACTATAAAAAAAGAAGTCTAAAAATAGACCTCTTATATTCCACAGTATATTCTCAAGCTAAATGCTATCTTGTCTAGTTTTTCAACTATTCTAGGATTATCTATATCTAATTTTTCAGATATTTCTGCAAATTTTAGGTTATCTTTAAATCTATACTTATAAAGTAAATATAATAAATTATCTTGCTCTTTTAATTTCTTTTCAAATTCAATTAATTTACTATCCATAGAATTATATTTTATATATTCTTCAATATCTTCATATTTTGTACTTTTACCTTTCCATAAATATATTTCTTTAATATCTGCTCTACCAGTTGAAATAAATGCTGTGAAAATAGTTAATATTATTATTGCTACTATATCTAATGATGATAATGAATATAAACTTACAAATACTAAGCATGACCATAATGCACATCTATAAGCTTTATTATAATGTTTAGGTTTGCCTACTAACATTCTTGTTAAAAAGAATAAAACCATAAACATTATTCTAATATTCACATCTACATTAAATATATTTCCTAAGAAAAATATTATTATTGTTTCTATGATATTAAAAATTAATACTTTAATAAAATTTAAAACTTTTGTATCTTTCATATCCTACTCTCCATCTTCTGGACTATAAAAGAAAAACCAACTATCTCCCCATGGCATATATATCACCTCTCTTTTTTTTATTAAATTTTATATGTATAAATACATATTATCATTCCTAAATTTATTGTATAAAACATTAAATTAAAAATAATAATACTTACATTCCTAATTGTTAGACTTTTAATTTTATTATTTTTATGTTTATTCCATTGTAAATAAAAATTTTTATATAATATATTTATTTTATTTTTTATAAAAAATAAACATATAAATATAGCTATTCTTAGCAAGATTAACATTAAATAATAATTTTTTATATAGAAATAAGTAATAAATGCAAAAAGTCCACTTATAATAATTAAAAAAATAGAAGCTATCATAAATAGAAAAATATCTGTGATTTGTGTTTTTTCTTTATATAAAACTTTTAAAATTATATAAGTCATAAATGTATAAGATATTTGAAACCATACATTATATTTTATAAAATGTTTTAAAAGTAAATATTCAAATATCATTATTAATATAAAAAGAAATCGCTTTTCTTTTAAATTTTTACCAAATATTAAAAACAAAGAAAAATATATTGCTTCACATATTTTCTCTAAAAATATTAATATAAATTCATTCATTATTTCACACTCCTTTTTCTAACAGGAGTATTTAATGCTTTTTCTAAGTCCCATCCATTTCTCAATCGAGAATCTAAAGTTCTTTTATCTATATTAAATTTAAAACTAAGTTCTTTTAAACTATAAAAATTATCTTTATATTTTATTTTTTTATTTATTGACCTATTATTATTTTGCTGTGTTATAGTTGCCCATCTGCAATTTTCTGGATAGTATCCTTTATCATTATCAATTCTATCTATACTTAAATCATCTCTATAACCATTTTCTATTGACCAATTATAAAAAGATATAAAATTATTTTTCCATTCATCACAAACAGTTATTCCTTTATCTAGGTAAAATTTTCTTTTTTTGAATTTAGGATTATAACATCTTTGCTTCATTGCATCCCAAATTCTATATAACCTTGTTCCATATTGTTTATGCTTAATATACATACTTTTCCTCCAAATCTCCATAAAATTAAAGTTAAAAGGGGCAACACTGGAGATATGCTTTCGATAAGTTCATGACTTCTTATCTAGCCCGAATTTATTATAACATTTTTATTATCATTTTACAATACCTTTTATTTGCTCTCAAAATCAATTTTAAGACGTTTTATATTTTAAGTAGTATAATTTACTATATAATATATAATACGGCATAATTTAATTAATTATACCGTATTTTAATATATATTATTTCAATAGTAATGCTGTAGTATCTGATCCTACATATCCATCTACTGTCAAACCGTGGTCTTTTTGGAATTGTTTTATTGTATTTTCCATAATTGGTCCATAACTTCCATCTACATCTACAGCATATCCTAATCTATTTAAATTTCTTTGAACTAATCTTACATGTTCATTTTTTGTTGTTGGCATTTTGTAGTACAAATAGTGTTCTAGTGCTTCTTTTTTACAAGCAGGTCCAAATGAACCATCTATTACTAAACCACTATCATAATCTAAATTCATTGTGTCTTGCCAATTCTTTACGCGTTTTTCATAATCATTATCTGTATCACTAGATGTTGTTTCTTCTCCTGCAGATTGTCCTTGTAATTTCTTTTTAAAATTATTCCAGCGTTCTTCATCTTTTACAAATGGTGCAGGACAATTCTTTCTAGTAGCATCATAATGTCTAATTACGTGGTTTATATCAATATTGTATTTTTTCATTAGCATTTTTATCAATTCTATAGTTTTTTCTTCTACATCTTTTGATACATTTATATTACCATTTTTCATATAATAGCAACACATTTCTACACTAATTGAATTAGTATTTCTTGCATCTGTATAATATTTATTTGCACCTATAGCCCACGCTGCATCATTATCTTCTACTACTTGCCATATTTCTTTATCATCTACAAAGTAATGTGCTGATGCTCCACGATATGTTGAATAAAAATAATCAGCGTTATTTTTTGCAGTTGATACAGCACCAACATAATGTACAATTATCCACTTAATATCATCATTACTTCTATTTAAGTCATAAAAATTAATCAAAGATATTTTTTTATTAATTGTCATTTTTTATTCCCTCCTCATCTTGTTCTTCATTAAAGCCCATAGCATCAGGGTCAAAAGACATTCTTATCTTTTTTCTTTCTTCTTCACTCATATTAGAGACATCCTGTCCAATTTTAATCTTTTCTTCCATTTTTATTCCTCCTTTTTAGCTTGTTTAATAATTTGATTGGCATATACGGATAATCCTGCAACAAGAATTCCTTGTATAATTGATGTAAATATTGCCATTAAAATAGATTGATAACCGTTGAATTGACTTGTTGCTATTACATATATTGCTGATATTATTATTCCTATAGCTCCTAAAATTAATGGAATATACTTGTCACTTATTTTTTCTGTATTTTTTATTCCCATTCCAATAAAATATAATACTATTGCTACAACTAATAATTCAGGTTTTATATATTCTTGAATAATTTGTGTAATATCCATATTTCTCACCTCCTTTTATTCTTTTATTACTTTTATTTCTATTTCATCCATGTTGCTATATAATTCTTTTACAGTTCCATTACCCTCTAATTCTTCATAACTTTCATATAGATGGTCTAAATTTTCTTTGTCTAATATAGTCATTTCTCCTTTTTCTTTAAAATGTCTATATTTTTCTATAAGTCTATCTCTTAATAAAGCCTGTACTGCATTTTCAATTATTTTGTCTTTCTCTGTCATTTTAATATTTTTTTCTTTTTCTTTTTTTAATTTAGTTCCTATAAAACCTACTATTGCACCTAATGAAAAAGTTATTATCCATGTTATGATAGTTTCGCCTATTAATCCCATTTTATTTCTCCTTTATTTTATTTTCTAATTCTTCTATTTTCTTTTGTAATTGTTCTACTTTCTGACTTAGTTCTTGAATTGCTTTTGTAGTAGTTGCCAAAATCGGTAATTCATTTATATAATACTGTTCATCTGATTTATCTGTTTTTTCTCTTTTAAGCACAAAGTTTTTGTCTATCTCTTCCATTTCTTGTGCTATATATCCAGTATTATAACGAATTCCATTTTTCTTCATTTCAAATTGTCTATGTTTGATTTTGTTTATTATATCTAGTGCATTTGTATTACTATCTTTTATATTATCTTTTAATCTTTTATCTGATGAAATATTATCTGCGTATACATTTCCATCTACATGTAGATTTCCTACTATACTTCCTCCTTGAGTTGAATAAAAATTTCTAAAAGAAGCATATCCATCATCAGTTAATACACAAGAATTTGCTCCTTCTAACCCTACTTTAAATGTATTTGTTCCACCTACATTTTTAAAAAAACTAATTTTATCTAAAATATTTATTCTTGCATCACTTACGCTACTATCTGGATAAATACTTAGTAAAATATCTCCTGTTTCTGTATTTTCAAAGTATATTCCTTTTGTTGTATCATCTGCTCCTATTCTTATATTCTCAGCTTTTATTGCTCCTGAACCTAGAACTAGATCACAAAAGTTTAGTACTAATTGTCCACCAAAATTTCCAGCATTTTTATTAGCCATGAAGAAATCTTTTATAAATAATATGGGCCAAAATTTATTATCTGATGTAGTCTGTATCCCCCAAGCCATCCCATCGGACATACTTTGTCCATAGTCTAATAATGTTGCAAATGATATATATCTATTGTTATCTACAGTATTAACTCCCATTTCTCCAAATTTTGTATTATCATCGTAAAACGACATTGTAGCGTCATTATTATCGCCTTCAAATTTTATTGATTGAGATAATTGATTCCACGCAATTTGTACTGATTTAGAATTTTGTTCTATTTTAGTTCCAAGTTCTACTCCTTTAACATCATCTTCTGGTGCTGGACTCCATGCTGTTATTTTATTTCCTTCTTCTAATTTAACAGAATGGAAATAAACTTGTCGCCCTGCAGTTACTCCTGCTGGAACATTTACTACAAATCCATGAGAAGTACTTGTTGGGGCAAGTGCGGTAAATTTATGTGTGAATTTTTGATATTCTGTCGTTACATTGAAAGTAGTTTGACCGCCTTTTGCATAACCTACTGTTACTGTCGTATTTGCAGTTGCTCTTAGCCAAATACTAAAACAATATTCTTTATTAGCTTCTAGCGTTCTTGGTGTAGGAATTATATAACATCCTCCAACAGCTGTAAGCTGATTTAATGTTCTTATTCTTAATGCTTTACCATAGGGAGCTGTTTCTTCATCTTGTAATGTTAATTCAATACTAGTTGTGTTGTTATTATTCCAATTTTCTAAATTGTATGGTGCTGAATTTGGTATTAAATTAGTTCCACCAACTTGTATATTGTCTATACTTTCTGTAACAGAACTTGTTATACTATCTGCTTTTTGTTCTATTGCACTATTCATTTGCTCTGTTGTGCTGTAATCATTATTTAATCGCTCTGTTGTTTGATTTACTGTTTGTGTAATACCTTCTACTGTTTTTTCAACCTCAGACATTTTAGTTGTAACTTCTTTAGTACCTTCGTTTGCACTATCTGCATTTTCATTAGCTGAATTTAGTCCTTCTGCCACAACAGGACTTGAGTATGTTACAGACTCATCTGACCATGTAATTTTAGAACGTGTCCAAATATATTTTCCTTTGCTCCATTTATCTTGAGTACTTTTCCAAGTTCCACCTGTTGTCTCTGTTTCTGATGTAGATAGATAATACTGAGTCTCAATAGATTTAATTCCTAATCCATCTGTTCCGTCTTTACCGTCTTTGCCATTTGTACCATTAATTCCATCTTGACCATCTTTTCCGTCAATTCCATTTTTCCCTGCCGCTCCTTGTATACATGTAGCTTGGCTTTCTTCTTGTGTATCATCACTAAATGTAGTTACAGTTTTCTGCCACATATATTTTCCTTCTTGCCATTCTGGAGCAACTACGGACCAACCTTCTGTAGGTGGTTCTGTTTGTGAATTTGATAATGCATATAATACTTTTACTTCTTTAACAGTATTGCTTACTGTAGTTGTTATAGATTTTAAAGTATCTTTTATTGTATTTAATGTTTGTGTATGTTCACTTATTTTTTCTGTATTCCCATCAGTTTTAGTTACAATATCTGTTATAGTTTGATTTTGTTTATCTACAATTCTTTCAGTTTTCTGTATTTTTTGTTGCATTTCTGGAGTATAAATATATTTTGTTTCTGTTTCAGTTAATGCTGGACTTGCTATTTCATCTTGTACTGTGCCTTCATATTCAATTGTATGATCAAATACAAAAGTATCAATAAATTTATCTTGCATATTTTTTATTCTTATTTTGTCAGTACAATTTAACCATATAAATCCCTTAGTATTCATTGAATTTACAGGAAAATATTCAAATCCATATAATTCTTTTCCTGCATTAATTAATTGTGTTCTTTTTTCTTCTGTATATGCAAAAGGATTATCAGAAATTACTAACTCATGAAGACCATTTTTGTTTATGCTTTCTTCATCTTGTATTGTTACATTTTCTCCTTCTATTTGACTATCTCGTAAAACTATTCTATTTACTGGTCCATAAACTTTTTCATTTTTATTCAAATTGTAATAATCATCATAATCTAATACTTCTATAGTATTTATATTAGGGTTAAAATCTAACTTTAATATATTATTTTCATCTATCCTTACCCATGAAAAAGCACTCATTGCAATCGCTTTCAAAACATCTCTATATGTTTCATTTTCTACAAATTGATTATTTTCAACTATAAAGTCTTCATTTCTAAATTCTTCTTTTTGTAAAACTAATCCTAATTGGTCACATATATTTTGAGTTAATTCCCTTAATTTACATGGATATTGCATTTGGTCTACATACTTTTGATTTGCCTTTACCATATAATCAAAAGAAGTTAATTCACTATTATCAGTTGTGTTTTCATCTTCTAATTTTTGAATAATAAATTTACCATATTTAATGCTGTATTTTTCTTCATTATAATATGTAGATAGAAAAAGTTCATATTCTTTATCTTCAAGTTGCAAATTTTGATTTTCATTATTAATCTGTAAATCAACTTGTTTCATAACAGCTTGTCCTATTATTCCGTTATCAGGTACAAATTTTGTATCATAAAATTTTACGGATTTTATATAATCTGATTCAGTTAAAATTTTTCCATCTTCTAATTTTATTTCACTATAAACAGCACTTTCAGTAAATGCTTTTTTTATTTCATCTGTAAGTTTTGGTGTATATTTTATAGTAGCTTTTGCTATTGAATTATCAAAAAATATATTATTTACGCCATCAAATGTTTCTATACTATTTAAAATTTGTTTTTGCTCTTCTGTTAAGTCTAGCTCATACTCTTCACATTCGTACCAGAATGTTAGTGGTGTTCCTGCTTGTTCTTGTTCTGTGACAAATTGATTAAATTCTTCTGCTGTAGAGAAATCTGTTGTTTTAAAGTATATTGAACCTCTTCTTACTTGAAAGCTCTTATCTGGACTAGCCCAATGTGAGCATATATTACTATGCGAACAGTATTGATTTGTATTGTTTAAAGCATTATTTTGAGTAGTGATATTAGTATCAAATCTAAATCTGTTTGGACTATCTGATGTCAAAATCCAATTGTCTGCAGATGTAGACATGTATTTATGAAAATGATGAACTTCTTTACCTCTTTCTAAATCAAAGTAATCTCCGTCAAGCATTTCTTGTTGAATTGGTAAGATGCAACTTTCTTCTTCATGTTTTACCCAATCTGTTTTTATATCTTTTTCTAGTTGCACTTTAACTGTATTATTATTAAAAACTGCTGAAGATAAGCATGTAAAATATGGTCTAACTTTCATTTTTTCAGTAACAGTAAAAGTATACTCTTTAATACCTGTATTTATTTCAGCTTTCCAACTATTATCTTCTGTTCTTATTCCAAATACAGCACTTATAAGCTCTTCTAAATTTTCAGCAAAAATAGTATATTCTCCTGGTGAAATCCAAAAATATTCTCCATTCCTATATGCCCAAGATGTAGTAGAAGTTCCGTTCAATTTATATGCTCCATCTTCTTGAGGGGCAACTTCTATGCCTAATAAATTTGAGGCTGGTAAAATAAACATGTTTTTATTCACTTTAGTTATTTTAACTGACCCCATATTGTAAGGACTATAGCTCTCGTCTATTCCTTCATAATACTCTACTATTTTTGGGTAATATGTCTCATCTACTGTTTGCCCTGATGGCACTTGAAGATACAACTGATTAATCACTTCATCTTCCCCATATGAAAAAATTTCTCCTTTTAATTTTCTCGCATAATTGCCATTTATTTTTCTGTAAATAATATCAACATTCCCTACATTTTTATAAATCTTATTAGCTTTAAATCTAAAAACTTCTTCTGTGTTATTTGTACCTTTCTTCAAAAAAAGTGCATTTGAAGAAGCTGTTCCCACAACGTGAACAGAACCATCTGAATTAACAGTCCATTCCAAATTACCTTCAATTTGTGAAGTTGCTTCGTTAGGTAATATATTTATATTATCTCCTACTGTTTCTATTTTACTTGGATATTCAACAGAAGGCATTGCTCCATATTGTTCATACTCTTTTTCTTCTGTTCCTTTATAAATCATTGGATATACTGTTACATTATTTAAAACTATATCTTTTTGCACATATAAATAAGCTCCTATAATTGTTATAGCTCCTAAATTTTTAACTATTTTTTCTGATAAAGAACTTGTTTCTAATAAAGTATGATTTGTACCTGTACTTTGTTTTACATAAAAATTAAAATCCTGTGTTTTACCCTTTAAGAAATAAGTGTAATCTGTATTTTCTAGTTCTATTGAATTATTTGAAACTTGTATTGCTGTAACAGTTGTAGCTGTACCATTTAGTGTTACTGAACCATCAGTATTATATTTAACAGATATTCCGTTTATTTCTGTATCTTCTAATGTACTATTTAGTAAATTATATCCTTCTCTTACTTCTTGATATTGATTTCCTTCAATTGATAAGTCTAATTTATCTTTTTCTGCATTTTTTATGAAAAAAGGAGATAATCCTTTTATTTCTTTTTTTTCTAATTTATACATAATTATCTCCTTTCTCTAATGTTCTATTAAACTAAATTGTTCAAATTTTATCATTTCCATACCTTGATATTTTATAGGTGTATAAACTAAGTCTGTATGATACATTGTTCTTGTTGTATAACTATCAGTAGTTTCATCGTAAAATTCTACTTGTAAATACATACTACTACTTAAAACATTAAAATAAGTTCTAAATTGTTCTTCTGTCATAACTGGAAATTGTATTTCTAACTTAGCAGGTTTATGTGGCAGCTCTTTTATAATGAGCTTGCCACTTGCTACTCTGCCTGCATCTGTTACTTGTATTAATTTAGGAGAAACTTTATATCCCTCTCTTGCCATTGGAGGGTCATTAAAAGTACAATCGTTTATTTTAAAATAATATCCTTTAAAATTACTCATATTTTTTTACCTCGTATTTTTTAAAATTTTAAATGTCTACTCTTTTTATCTATACTTTTATTACATTTGCTCCATATCTATTATTTTGAGTATTTGCATAACTACCATATCCTTCATATACTTTTTTGTTTCCTATGTATACATTTATTGGTTGTCTTGTATTATTATTTGCATTTGCTTCAACTACAGCTGCATACACACCTTGTCTTACACCTTCTATAATTTGATCATTATTAGCAACAGCTGTTTTATTTCCAATATTACCTACAAGTTCTGGTCCTGCTTCTCTTGCTATAAACATTTGTCCTTGTTCTGGAAAACCACCTTCTGCTAATAAAGGAATTTGTGGTGTTGAAAAAGTATTAAGCCAACTAAATGGTGTTAATCCAAAAATTTCAATTCCTCTTAATGTTCTTATCATTGAATTTAATGCGTTAAATGGTTTTGTAATTACCCAATTTATTCCTCTAATTATAGAATTAACAACTGATTTTAATACATCTGCTATTCCTTGAACTATACCTTGAAATACTTGTCCTCCTGTTGTAAAAACATTTTTTACCGCTTGCCATGCTTTAGAAAATACATCTTTAAACCAATTTGCTACACTTCCAAATACATTTTGAATTCCTTTCCATACTCCTAAAAAGAAATTAGTAACTTGATTCCATACATTTTTTATAGCATCCCATGCACCAGAAAAATCTCCTGATAAGACACCTTTTACTACTGAAAAAACAGTTTTTATTCCAGCCCAAATTACTGAAAAGAAATTTACAACATTATTCCAAACTGCTTTTATTGATTCCCATGCTGTAGAAAAAAATCCACTTAATACACTAGATACTACACTAAATATCGATTGTATACTATCCCAAATAGCTTGAAAATATGGCGAAACTGTATCCCATACACCTTTTATAGTTTCCCATGCTGTATTAAAAATAGAAGTAATACCATCCCAAATTCCTTGAAAATAAGGTGATACATTATCCCATATTAATTTTATTACTTCCCAAGCTTCTGAAAAAGCTCCTGTAATTTGTGTCCATAAATTTTCAATAGGACCTTTTATTTGTTCCCATATGCCACTAAAAACTGATGCAATTGGTTGTATTATATTTGTATTTATCCATTCTACAATAGGAGACAAAGTATCTTGTATTGGTCTTATTATATTAGTACTTATCCATTCGCCTATTCCTGAAAAAAATCCAGTTATTGAATCCCATATTTCTTCTAGTTTTCCATATAAACTATTTTTTAATTCTTCAGTAACAGAATTTGTTGTTTCAGTTATTCCAAAAATTTCAGCTGTCATCTGATAAACAAAACCTATTTTTTGGAAAAAGTTCATACCATCATAATCTATCCCCAATTCTGCTGCTGCTTTACCTGCCATTTCATCTCTCCAATTTCCAAAAGCCATTGTTAAGACTTGAACAGCTAATCCTATTCCTATTATCAATCCAACAGGATTACTAAACATTAAAGAAGCACCTACTCCTACTAATGCTGAACCACCTAAGCCTTTTAATATTGTATCAGCTGAAAAATCTCCTTCAATTAGTTGTGAAAAACTTCCAATTAATAAAGTAACGCCAGTTATAACTAATGATAATCCAGCTAATATTTTTAATGAACCACTAAAATTATTAACTAATCCAAGCTTATCTAAAAATGTTAATACTGAACTACCTATTTTCCAAGTTGCTAATCCAGTACCTACAGCAACAATATATGGTATTATATTTTTTAATCTTTCTTCTGCTTCTGCAAGATTTCTATTTAATGCTCCTGATGTTGCATCATAATCTGGTAATGGTATTCCTAAACCTCCATCAGTTGCTATTCCACTATCACTTCCAGAAGAACTATCATCTCCAAATTTAATAACATTTAATTCATCAAAAGGTGCTAACATTTTGTTTAGTTCTTTAGTTGTACTTGAAGCACTATCTCCAATATCATCAATTCCAGAAGAAATATCGCTAGTAGTATTTGATAAATTATCCCAAGCTGATGTATCTATTTCAAATCCAAAAAAATTTGCTATTGCTTGAGCTGCTGCTGTTAACCATTGCACAACAACTTGTAAATAAGGAATAATAGCCATTAACATTGGAATAAATATATTACCAATAGCTCTACCTAGCTGAGTAAACTCTTGCTGTAATACTCTTAAGGCATTTGCAGGCTGAATTAATGTTCTAGCCATATCTCCTTGCATTTTTGTTGTTCTAGTCATAATTTGATAATATAATAATTCTGATTTTTGTGCTCTTGTCATTGCAGATACTTTTTTATCTATTCCTAAAGCATAGGCTGTTTCTTGTAATGAAGCTTCATCTAATGCAACACCTACAGCTCTCATTGGCTCAATTTCACCACTAAATCCAGATTTTAATTTTTGCATTGCATCATCTATTGGTATATTTAAATAAGAACTCATGTCATAAGATAATTGTGTTAAATTTTTACTCATTTTATAAGCTGCCTCATCTGCAATTCCAAATCCTTCTGCTAATGTATTAAATATAGAAATATATCTCATAACATTTGAAGGATCTACACCTAATACATTACTAAAATTATTGGTAAAATCCATTGCAGTATCTGCCATATTTTCCATTGATACATTAAATAAATTTAAATTTTCAATATAAGCATTACTTAAATTAACAAAATTTCCAATTGTATTGGCAACACTTCTTATTCCAACAACTAAAGCACCAAATTTTAAAGAACCTGATAATGTAGATAATAAACTATTTGTATCTTTAATCTTTTGATTTTTGCTACTTAAATTATCAACTTCATTTGCAGCCTTTCTTAAATTAGTTGGAAGTCCATTTAAGGCATTTGTTGTAGCATTTATTGTAGATGGTAACCCAGACATATTACTGTTTAAATTTCTAGTGCTTTGTCCTAATTGATTTATTACTTTTACATTTATTTTTGGAGCTAAATTTGCTACATTTTCTAATGTATTTGCTAAACGGTTTAATTCATTAGATGCTTTAAAATTATTTATTGCATTTAAATTATTTACTATATTTTGAATTTGAGAAACATTTATTGAACTTAATGATCTTAAAGCATTATTAAAACTATTTATTGTACTAGTTCCAGTTGTTAATAAATTACTTAAATTTTCTAAAGTATTAGATAAATTTTGTAATGCTTTTATACTTGAGGAAACATCGCTTCCTATGTTAAAAAATACACTCTCATTATCTG
>CAMMFK010000017.1 GCA_946496115.1 uncultured Clostridium sp. | reverse complement strand
TCTTTTACCATTACCCACAAATACCAGTTATTACCTGTTCCTGTGCTCTTTGTTAAATTATTTCCACTTGAGAATATTATGCCACTAGTATTAAATGTTTCTTCTGTAGGTGTTGACGTACCTTGTACCCACATATATTTCAAATTGCTTGTATTTATATTAGAATCCGTATCTGATACATTTACTACTGATCCTTGCTCCTTTTTATATGTTGTGCTTCCATTTGTAGCAAAGTTTACTGTTGGATTTGTATTGTCCAAATAGAATGGATTTGTATGCGTTATTGATACATTTCCTGCACTGTCTTCTGCATATATCCATAAATACCAATTATTTCCTGTTCCGTTATTTTTTGTAATTGTATCTCCACTATCAAAATCTGTTCCCGTACTTTCAAAATCTCCTGATGTTGGTGGCGTTGTACTTTGTGTCCATAAATATTTTAAGTCAGTTGCATCTGGTGCTGTAACTGTAGTTGAATGTGATTTTGACCAAGTTGTACTACCATTTGTTCCAAATGAAGGTGTTGGTGCTGTATTATCAAAGCTATATGGTCCATAATGTGCTACTGCTGTTTTGTTTCCTGCTCTATCTTGAAGGCTACCTGCTTGAATCCATAAATAGTATGTTCCCGTCAAATCTCTTCCTGGAACTGTAAATTTAGCTGATGTTGCTCCTGCTGCATTTGTTCCTGTTATAGATTCATATTCTGTTGGAGCATCCGTATTAGATGTAGACCATGCATATTCCAAGCTTTGGTTTGCTGCAAATCCTGATGTTCCTGTATCTGAGCCAGTTACAACTACAGAAACAGTTTGTGAAGCTGTATTTTGTGTAGTTGGTTCTGCTGATAATGTTGGTATATTCTTATCTATCCATGTAAATGTTATTGTTTTATTTCCTCCAAAGTTTCCTGCAGCATCTATTAATCTTGCATATATTGTTGTGTTATCTGAACGTACAAGTGGGGCTGTATAATTTGTCCATGTTCCTCCTGTACCTATTCTATATTGTAAAGTATAGTTGTTTGGACTTTGAAGACTTGAGTTTTTACTTAGTGTTACTGTAACATTTCCATTCGTCCATGTATTTGGATTTAGCTTATAATCAATTGATGTACTTCCTTCTGGAACTGTGCCTGTTGTTATATTTCCAGTTTCTTTAGCTACAGTATTTCCTACATTATCCGTTACTTCTACTCTTATTGTATATGTTGTATTTTGTTTTAGTCCATTAAATGTATGTGTATTTCCATCAGATACTGCTGAACCATAGTTACCATTGACTTCTTTAATATAATATCTATATGTTGAATTATTAACTCCTGATTGACTATCTGATGCTGTTGCAGTTACTGTTATAGAGCTTGTTGTTCCCGTATTTGAAAGTGTAAGTGTTGGAACTGTATTATCTAACCAGAATGCATTTGAACGTTGTATTAATGTGTTTCCTATGTTATCTTTTGCTAGTATCCATAAATACCAATTATTTCCTGTTCCATCATTTTTAGATATTGTTCCTCCATTTGTAAAAGGAGTGGTAAATGTATTTTCTGCTGGTTGTTCGGTACTTTGTGTCCATTGGTATTTTAATGATGAAGCATTAACTCCTGCTCCTTGGTCATTAACTGTTACTGTTGAGTTTTGTGTTTTTGACCAACTGCTTTTTCCATTTGGATTAAATATTACAGTTGGATTAGAATTATCCAAATAAAATGGGTCAGATCCTATTATTACTGTATTTCCTAGTTCGTCTTTTGCAAGGATCCATAAATGCCAATCATCACCTGTTACATTATCTGGTGATTTTATTTCATCACCATTATTAAAACTGTTTGTAAATGTGTCCTCTGTAGGTGTTCCATCACCTTGTACCCATTGATATTTTAGTGATCCTTCATCCACCCCAGAGTTCGGGTCCCCAACTGTTACTGTTGTTGAATGTTCATTAGACCAATTTGTATTTCCATTTTCTCCAAAGTCAACAGTTGGAGCAGTATTATCTAGATAAAATGGTCCGGCACCAATTATAGATTCATTTCCATTTTCGTCTTCAGCTTTTATCCATAAGTGCCAATCATCTCCTGTTGCACCATCTGGTGATTTTATTGTATCACCATTGTCAAAGTCTTCTGTAAAAGAATCTGGGTCTGGTGGTGTATCACCTTGTGTCCATTGATATTTTATATCTGTAACATCTCCATTTTCATCTGTTACATCAACTTTTATCTCGTATTCTTTATTATATTCTGTACTGCTATCAGGTTCGAAAGTAGGTGTTGGAGCGGTATTATCATAATGATATGGTCCAAAAACTTTTACATCATTTGAGTTTTCTGCTCTATCTTGAAGGCTTCCTGCTTGTATCCATAAATAGTAAGTTCCTGTTAAATCCTCATTAGGTATTGTAAATGTTAATGTTGGAGCAGATTCAGCGTTTGTACCATTCAAGCTCTTGAAGCTTGATGGTACTTGGCTGTTTGATGTTGAGAACGCATATTTTAAAGTTTGATTTGCCTTGAATTTTGCTGTTCCTGGGTCTGTTGCATTAATTGTTATTGTCTTTTCTTGAGAATAATTTTCATCTTGTGGCGGATCTGCCTCTATAGTAGGTTTTTCTTTATCTATATTAGTAATTGCTAAACTTGCTGCCGCACCATAGTTTGTTCCATCTGTTAGTCTTGCTTGTACTGTACAATTATGATCTACCTCAAATTCTCCTGTGTAATCTTTATATTCTCCATCATCTACTGAATATTGTAATGTGTATCCCAAGTTTGTATTATCTACTATTGATACTGTAACATTTCCATTTGTAGGTCTTACAGGTTCTCCGCTAATTACAATGTTTCCGTCTTCATTTCCCGCCGGAATCTCGTCTGTTCTAACTGCTTCTGTTAAGTGTTCTTCTGTTTGATTTCCTGCTTTATCTGTAACAACTACATAAATCTCATATTCTTCACCATCTTCTAATCCTTCGAATGTATGTGTATTTGATGTTCCGCCTTCTTCATGTTTGTACTGGCTATCGTCTTCACCTTTTTTCTTAATGTAGTAATCATATGTTACATCTTCTTCATCTGCTGTTACTTCAACTGTGATTCTATCTGATTGAACATCTGTTACTTCCATGTCAACAATAGGTTTTCTCTTATCTATATTTGTTACATCAATATATACAGAATTTGCACTATAGCTTGTTCCATCTGTCAATCTTGCATATACTCTACCATTTTGTTCCATCACTACTGGATCAATATATGTTTTATAATCGTCTTCGCCATTTACACTGAATTCTAACCAGTAAATATCTTCTGCATTAGTTGTTATTGTAACATTTACATTCGTATTTGTTAAATAATCTGGATCTAATTCAAAGAATATGTTCTTTCCTATTTCTACTGGTGGTACTGGTGGTTCAGTCTTTTGAGTTTCAGTTGTTTGTCCTTCATTTCCAGCTAAATCTTTAGCTGTTACTCTAATATCATAATCAGTTAATGGCTCTAAATCTTCATATTTAAAGTTTCCATCTGTACTCTGACCAATATATTCATAGAAATTATCTGTACTCTTTTTAATATAGAAATTGTATACTACCGGACTTGGCATTCCCATTTCTTCGTCTGTTGCCGTTGCATGTACTGTTATAGAGTCTCTTTTTGTTTCTGTAATTTCTGCTACTACTACTGGTGGTTCTGTATCCCTTACAATAAGACTTGAGTTTCCACTATGTTTTATGTTGTCTTCATCACTGGAGTCCTCGTATCTTGCATAAATGGTTTCTCCATTTTTGACAGGTACAGGATCTCCTGTATAATCTTGCCATTCTCCATTTTCAATTCTATACTGAGTATCTAAACCCGGACTAGTACTTATTTCTACAAGTCCTCCATCTTCATTCCAATCTGAAATAGTAATATTAGGTCTATCTTTTATACTTGTATCTTCCTCGCCTGTTCCTATTTCTCCATTTAAAATTTCATTAAAATCATCAACAAATTCATTTAATTGAGCTTGTTCAATTTCTGAAGTATTTTGATATTTATCAACTGTGTTCATTGTTCTAGAAATTAAGCCATTTTCTCCTATTCCTAATCTTATGGCTATTCCAGCCAATATCAGCATTACTACTACTGCTACTACTAATGATAATAATGTTAATCCTGATTCTTTTCTTTTCATAATCATCCTCCAAATAATTTAGCCTTTCTCGGTTATTATATATAAAATATCGACAAAATTCAATATATTTTTTCTAATTAAATATTACAGTTTTGTTACATTTTTATTACAATGTAGTAAATTTTTATTAATCTCTTTTTTCTAAATAATATAGAGAAAAATTTGATTTTCTTATTTAATAATAAAAGACTTAACAAGATTTTATCCATCTTATTAAGTCTTTATACATATTTTTGGATATTTTTGGTATATATGTTTCAAAAGGGCTATCACCAATATTTAAAAATAGCTTATTTTCTACATTTTATAAAAATTTAAATTAATACATTCCACCCATTCCTGCATCTGCTCCGTGGTTGTCACAGCCACATTCTTTCTTTTCTGGAATGTCTGTTACAATGCTTTCTGTTGTAAGTATCATTGATGCAATTGATTCAGCATTTTGTAAAGCACTTCTTGAAACTTTTGTTGGATCTACTATTCCTGCTTTTTTCATATCTACATATTCTTCGTTTTTAGCATCAAATCCAACGCCTTCTTTTTCTGATTTAACTTTTTCAAGTATTACTGCTGGCTCTAATCCTGCATTTACAGCTATTTGTTTTACTGGTTCTTCTAAAGCTCTTAAGATTATCTTTCCACCAATCTTTTCGTCGCCTTCTAGTTTTTCAACAGCTTTTGCAACTTCTGGTATTATGTTTATATATGCTGTTCCGCCACCTGCAACTATTCCTTCTTCAACAGCTGCTTTTGTTGCAGATAATGCATCTTCTATTCTTAATTTTTTATCTTTCATTTCAACTTCTGTTGCAGCACCAACTCCAATTACTGCTACTCCACCAGCTAGTTTTGCTAATCTTTCTTGTAATTTTTCTTTTTCGTAGTCGCTTTTTTCTTCTTTTAATTGGGCTCTTATTTGTCCTACTCTATCTGCAATTTGCTGTTTGTCTCCAGTGCCATCTACTATTATTGTTTTATCTTTTTCTACTTTAACTTGTTTTGCTCTACCAAGTTGAGTTACTTCTGTGTCTTTTAGTTCTAATCCTAAATCTGAAGTTATAACTTCTCCTCCTGTAAGAACAGCTATATCTTGTAGCATTTCTTTACGTTTGTCACCATATCCAGGTGCTTTAACAGCTACTACATTAAGTACTCCTCTTAATTTGTTAAGTATTAATGTAGATAAAGCTTCACCTTCTATATCATCACATATAATAACTAGTTTTCCTGACATTTTCATTACATTTTCTAGTAATGGAAGTATTTCTTGAATATTGTCTATTTTCTTATCTGTGATTAAAATGTATGGGTTATCCATATCTGCTATCATTTTTTCTGTGTCTGTTACCATATATGGTGATACATAACCTTTATCAAATTGCATTCCTTCTACTACATTTAGTTCTGTATTTGAAGTTTTTGATTCTTCAATTGTTATAACACCATTTGTTGTAACTTTTTCCATTGCGTCTGCAATTAGGTTTCCAACTTCTTCGTTGTTTGCTGATATGCTTGCAACTCTTGCTATATCATCTTTTCCATTTACAGGTGAACTAATTTTCTTTAATGCTTCAACTGCTGCTTCTGTTCCTTTGTCCATACCTCTTTTTATAGCCATTGGGTCTCCACCTGCTGCAACATTTTTAACACCTTCTCTACACATAGCTTGTGCTAATACTGTTGCTGTTGTTGTTCCATCACCTGCAACATCGTTTGTTTTTTCTGAAACTTGTTTTACAAGTCTAGCACCCATGTTTTCAAATTTATCTTCTAGTTCTATTTCTTTTGCTATTGTAACACCATCATTTGTGATTAGTGGTGCTCCAAAGCTTTTATCTAAAACTACATTTCTTCCTTTTGGTCCTAGTGTAACCTTTACTGTGTCAGCTAATTTGTTAACACCATTTAATAATTTTTTTCTGGCATCTTCGCCAAATTTTATATCCTTTGCCATAACAAATTCCTCCTTCAATTATTTATAATTTTTTAGTGTCAATGTGTACGCTTCTTTTTGACACTTGGTTGTTTCTTTTGACATTGGGTCATTTCTTGTTGATTACTCAGCTAAAGCTAGAATATCACTTTGTTTAACTATGATGTAGTCTTCTCCTTCATATTTTATTTCTGTTCCTGCATATTTATTTAGGACTACTTTATCTCCTTTTTTAACTTGCATTTCAACAGTTTCACCATCTACTTTTCCTCCAGGTCCTACTGCAATTACCTCTGCAATTTGTGGTTTTTCTTTACTTCCACTTGATAAAATAATTCCACTTTTTGTTGTTTCTTCTGCTTCACACATTTTTACAACAACTCTGTCTCCTAATGGTTTTAACATATAAATTACCTCCTTATTTCTCGTCATTTTATTGTATGCCAGTTTTGGTATAATATGTTGCATTTTTTGTGCTGTTAGCACTCTTTCTTAATGACTGCTAATACTTTATATCTTTTTTTAGCAATTGTCAATAGGGATTGCTAATTTTCACAAAATCTTCACAATTATTCTTACGATTAGGACGGTTCAAAACGTATTTTTTTACGAAAAGGACCGTCCCAAGTTTAAAATTTATTTTATACTTTTTGCAACTAATTCAACAAATAAAGGATGTGGCTTATTTGGTCTTGATTTGAATTCCGGATGAAATTGGCAACCTACAAAAAACGGATGATTTTCTAATTCTACTATTTCCACTAAGCTTTCGTCAGGTGATGTTCCTGCAATTTTTAATCCTTTTTGTTCCATTTGTTCTCTATAGTCATTATTATATTCATATCTATGTCTATGTCTTTCTGAAATCATATCCTGTGCATACATTTTTTTAACTTTACTTTTTTCTAATAATTTACATGGATATGCTCCAAGCCTCATAGTTCCGCCCTTTTTGTTTATTTTCTTTTGTTCCTCCATTATGTGTATTACTAAATTTTTGGCATTTGGCTCAAATTCTTCTGAATTTACGTCTTCTAGTTTTAAAACATCTCTAGCAAATTCTATAACACACATTTGCATTCCTAAGCATATGCCTAAAAACGGTACTTTATTTTCGCGAGCATATCTTATAGCTGTTATCATACCTTCTATTCCTCTATTTCCAAATCCTCCGGGTACTATTATGCCATCGTAGTTTTTTAATGTACTTTTTACATTTGAAGGAGTTATTTTTTCACTATCAACTAGTTCAACATTTGTTTTTACGGCTTTTGTATATCCTGCATGTTTTATACTTTCTATTACTGATAAATATGAATCTTCTAATTTTGTGTATTTTCCTACTATTGCTATGTTTACAGTTTTATCCTTTACATTTTTTATTTTTTTAATTAATTTTTCCCATTCTTCATTATGTGGTTCTTTATTTCTTAAATTTAATTTTTTGCAAACAGCTTCTGCCAAGCCTTCTTTTTCTAACATTAAAGGAAGTTCATATAAATTATCTACAGTTTTATTTTCTATAACATTTTCTTTTTTTACATTACAAAATAGGGCAATTTTTTCTTTCATTTTTTCTGGTATATTTGTATCTGCTCTACACACTAATATGTCTGGCATAATTCCTAAAGATTGAAGTTCTTTTACTGAATGTTGTGTTGGTTTAGATTTTAATTCATTTGAACCTGATATATATGGTAAAAGTGTAACATGAATAAATACAGTGTCTACTTCTTTTTGTTCTATACCAATTTGCCTTATTGCTTCTAGCATTGGCTGGCTTTCTATGTCTCCAACTGTTCCTCCTATTTCTGTAATAACTATATCAACACCTTGTTTTTTGAAATTATATATTTTTTCTTTTATTGCATCTGTTACATGGGGTATTACTTGAACTGTTTTTCCTAAGTAGTCGCCTCTTCTTTCTTTTTCTATTACTTCTAAATATATTTTTCCACTTGTTATACTTGAATTACCTGTTAAATTTTCATCTGTAAATCTTTCATAATGTCCTAAGTCCAAGTCGGTTTCAGCTCCATCTTCTGTTACAAAAACTTCTCCGTGTTCATATGGGCTCATTGTTCCAGGGTCAACATTTATGTAAGGATCTAGCTTTTGATTTGCTACTTTATATCCTCTATTTTTTAGTAGTCTTCCCAATGATGCCGATGTCATACCTTTTCCTAATCCTGATACTACTCCACCTGTTACAAAAATGAATTTCATATATTACTATCCTTTCTTGCCCAACGCTTAAGAGGCATGTACAAAAAAATGAAAAAGATAGGCTAAAAAAGCGTTTTTTTTTAACCTACCTTTTGCAATTAATGGTAGTCTAAACCACTTTAGAATTTAGACGCCATCAATATCGTACCAACTATTTTATATCACTAATTAAAATTTTATGCAAGTATTTTTTGAAAAAATTTTTAAGTTTTTTTAATGGTTAATTAATCATAAGACACATTTTCTTTTCCTACAATCTCAGCAAATTCTTGTAGTATTTCATCATCTGCAAATATAGCTCCACAGCTACTTAACTTTTCTCCTTGTTTTACAAAAACTGGCGTATTGTTTCTGTCTCCTGTAAAAAATCTAATTGCACCTCTTAGCTTTTCTTTGTTTACTTCATCTAAATTTGTAATATCCATCGTTAGCTTTTTTCTTTTTGGAATACTTGCCAAGTCATGTTCTATTGTATTTGCTACATTGCTAGAGTTCATATAGTTTGAGTCAATGTCTACAATTGAATTTGCTATTATACTTACATCTGCATCTTCTTTTAAGCTTACTCTGCCATCAATAGCAACTATTGATTCTTCTAGCAATAAGTTTGAACAATTATTATAGCAACTCTCAAACACTATAACTTCACATGTACCATATAAATCTTCTACTGTTACGAATGCCATTATTTTATTTGTTTTTGTAAATTTCTTTTTTACTTTATTTATGATTGCAACAAGTCTTACTCTTTGTCCATCTTTTACAATATTTTTGTTTTCAGCAATTATTTGAGCATTATCTGCTGACTGGCTATTTAGAGCTTGTTCATCTTCACTTGACATTGTTTCATTTGCTTGTTTTAATTGTAATATATTTACATTTGCAACTTTTTCTATTAGACTTTTATATTTTTCTAAAGGATGACCTGAAATATATATTCCAAGCATTTCTTTTTCCATTGATAATAACTCTTTTTCTGAGTACTCTGGAAGCTCTGTATAATTGTATTTCATTTTTTGCATTTCATTATCTTGAGAACTCATATCAAACATAGTTACTTGACCAGCATAATCCTGATTTTTTGCATCTGCTATCATATCTATTATGCCTTCAAAAGATGCAATTAGAGTAGCTCTTGTTTTCCCAAGATTGTCAAAAGCTCCTGCTTTTATTAAACTTTCTATGCACTTTTTGTTTACAGATTCTCCATATATTCTTTCGCAAAAGTCTGTAAAATCTTTGTAATTTCCGTTCTTTTCTCGTTCAGCAACTATATTGTCAACTGCTTGAATTCCAACATTTTTTATACTTCCAAGTCCAAATCTAATTGAGTTTCCTGAAGCTGTAAATTTTGTAAAACTTTCGTTTATGTCTGGTTTTAATATTTCAATGCTCTTCTTTTTACATTCATCTATATATATTGGAACTTTGTCTAAGTTTCCTAAAAAGCTATTAAGCATAGCAGCCATAAATTCTGCTGGAAAATATGCTTTTAAATATGCAGTTCTATATGCTACTACTGCATAACAAGCAGCATGAGATTTGTTGAATGCATATTTTGCAAATTCTGCCATTTCGTCAAATATTTTATTTGCTGATTCTTCATCTATGCCATTTCTTACACAACCTGGTATTTCTACATTTCCGTTTTCATCTAGCTTGCCATGTACAAAGTTTTCTCTTTCTTTTGCCATTACATCTAGTTTTTTCTTTCCCATGGCACGTCTTACTAAGTCAGCTCTTCCTAAAGAATACCCTGCTAAGTCTCTTACTATTTGCATTACTTGCTCTTGGTAAACCATACAGCCATAAGTTACACTTAATATTGGTTTTAGGCTTGTATGTGTATAAACTGCATGATCTGGATCTTTTTTATTTGATATATATCTTGGAATTTGATCCATTGGTCCTGGTCTATAAAGTGACACTCCTGCTATAATGTCTTCTAAGCAGTCTGGCTTTAGTTCTTTCATAAAGTTTGTCATTCCTTGTGATTCAAACTGGAATATGCCTATTGAATCGCCGTCTTGCCATAATTTGTACACTTTTGGATCATTCATTTCCTTATCAAATACTACATCTATGCCTTTGTTCTTTTTTACTAATTCTATAGCATCTCTTATGACTGTTAATGTTCTTAAACCTAGAAAGTCCATTTTAAGTAAGCCAAGTTCTTCAAGAGTTGTCATTATATATTGTGTTGAAATTATATCGTCTCTTGCATAAAGTGGTACATAATTTACAACTGGCTCACGTGCTATTATTATTCCACAAGCATGTGTTGAAGCCTGTCTTGGTAAACCTTCGAGTGCCATTGCTATGTCTAATAAATTATGTATTTCATTATTTCCTTCATATAAATCTTTTAACTCTTTATTTTGTTCTAGTGCTTTAGCTATTGTTATGTGGAGTTCGTTAGGTATCATTTTTGCTAGTTTATCTGCTTCTGCATAAGATACATCTAAAACTCTTGCGACATCTCTTATAACCATTCTTGCTGACATTGTTCCAAATGTTATAATCTGTGATACATGGTCATGACCATATTTTTTTGCAACATAATCTATTACATCTTGCCTTTTTTCATAATCGAAATCTATATCAAAATCGGGCATACTTATTCTTTCGGGATTTAAAAATCTTTCAAAAATAAGTCCATATTTTATTGGATCTATATCTGTTATTTCTATTGCATAAGCTACTATTGAACCCGCTCCTGAACCACGTCCTGGTCCTACTGGTATATCATGTGATTTTGCAAAATGAACGTAGTCCCATACTATTAAGAAATAGTCAGTGTAACCCATTTTATTAATTACACCTAATTCGTATTCTTCTCTATCCCATATTTCTTGTGGTGGATTTTCGCCATACCTGTTTCTTATTCCATCGTCTGTTAGTTTTTTTAAATAATCAAAATGAGTTGCAAACTCTTTTGGTACATCATAGTTTGGAAGTATTGTATGTCCAAATTCAAATTCAACATTACATTTTTCTGCTACTTTAACAGTATTTTCAATAGCATCTGGCACGTTTTTAAAATATTCCATCATTTCTTCAGGTGATTTTACATATAATTCATCTGTTTCAAATCTCATTCTGTCTGGGTCAGACATTTTCTTTCCTGTTTGAATGCATAATAAGACTTCATGATTATATGCATCTTCTTTTCTTAAATAATGTGAATCATTTGTAGCTAAAAGTGGTATATCTAATTCTCTTGCCATTTGTATTAACTTTTGATTAACCATTACTTGTTCTTTTATTCCATTGTTTTGAATTTCTAAATAGTAGTCTTCTCCAAATAAATTTTTAAACCAAATGGCTGACTGTTTTGCTCCTTCTATGTCTCCTTGTAGAATTTTTGAAGGAATTTCTCCTGCTAAACAAGCACTTGAGCAAACTATACCCTCGTGGTATTTTTCTAGTACCTCTTTATCTATACGTGGTTTATAATAAAATCCATCTGTAAATCCTAAAGATACTAATTTTATTAAATTTTTGTATCCATTATTGTCTTTAGCAAGTAAAATTAAGTGGTTATATTTTGCGTCTAGCACTGGGTCTTTGTCTGTCATTGTTCTTGGTGCTACATATACTTCACATCCTATTATTGGTTTTACTCCATTTGCCTTACAAGCTTTGTAAAAGTCAATTGCACCAAACATAACACCGTGGTCTGTTATTGCCATAGCGTCCATACCTAGTTCTTTTGCTCTTACTGGTAAGTCCTTTATTCTATTTGCTCCATCTAATAAGCTGAATTCACTATGCATATGTAAGTGAACAAATTTGCCGTTTAACATTTTGGGTCCTTTCTGTTTCTTAATTTTTATTTTTTAACTTTAATCTTTACTTTTATACATCTTAAACATTTTTTTCAAATTAACTTTTTCACCATAATTTAATATTGCTGATGAATATATTTTGATTGAAATATGTGCTACAAGTATTATTGTTAGTACTAAAATTGCTATTGATAACAATATTTCATTTGTACTAGATAAGCCCATCATTACTCTAAATGGCATACAGAATGGTGATGAAATTGGGACTAAGGCTGCTATTTCATTCAAGCTACTTGTTGGATTCATCATTGTAAAATATGATAAGTAAAATCCTATTACTGCAAGTATTGCAACTGGACCATTTGCTGATTGTACTTCTTCTGGTTTTGAAACTGTTGAACCAGTTAAAGCATAAAGCATTGCATATAATGAATAACCTAGCAAATAGTATATTGCAATTACACCAATCATTTGTGGACTAAGCTGTAGCATTTCAAATATCATTTGTGCAGTTTCAAGAGGTAAAAATACATTTGCACAAATTATGGCAACTAATATTAATAATAATGTTTGTGCTATTCCAACCAATCCTATACCAATAGTTTTTCCTAATACTATTATTCTTGGACTTGTTGATGTGACTAATGTTTCTATAATTCTTGATGTTTTTTCTACTGTTATTGCACTTGATACTTGATATGCATAGAAATATATTGCATAGAACAGCACAATCGAAAGCATCATCATTACAAATATGTTACTTGAACTTTCATCAGATGAAAGCGATGTAACTGATATATTGCTTTCTGTATTTAATGTTGGTAATTGGTCCTCTGGTATTCCAAGTTTTGCAAGTTGCATATTTTGATAGGTTAATTGAATTGCACTTATAACTTCCGTTGGTGTAGTTGTTCCTAGTCCCATACTATCAATCAAATATTCAAAATGAAGGCTATTATTTGCTTCTGTTAAAATTATTGCTGAAGATACTTCTCCATTTTGAACTTTTTCTTGTACTTGTTCTCTTGTGCTTGTTTTATCTATTTCTACTTCATATCCAAGTTCTAAGAATTGGTCATGTAAATTATCTAATCTTCCTTCAAATATGTCTTCATTGTCTAGTACAGTTACTTTTGTGGCTTCGCTTGTAATTCCACTTAAAAATTTTGGTACATTAAATCCTATTACAATTATTAACAATATAATTAAGTTTGAAATAATAAAAGATTTCCTTTTTACCATATCTTTTATTGTAAATGCTATTACTGTAAATAAACTTCTCATTATTTATCACCTACCTTTTCTATGAAAATATCATTTAGGCTTGGTTTTTTGACTTCTATTTTTTCAACTTCTATATTTTTTGAAATAAGCCTTTTTAGTAGATTTTGAGCTTGCATTTCATCATTTATAGCAATTTCATATTGATTGTCTAATTCTTTTATTATTTTTAGGCCTTCTTCTTGTATTTCTTTAGAAACATCTACTTTTGTTATTAATTCTACTCTGTTTGCTTTGTAGCTTTCTTTTATTTCTTTTAAATTTCCTTGTAAAATAGTTTTTCCTCTATTTAATATAAGTATATCTGTACAAAATTCTTCAATTGAAGCCATTTGATGGCTTGACATTATTATATATGTTCCTTTTTCTACTAATTCTAAAATAGCTGATTTTAATAGTTCTGTATTTATTGGGTCTAAACCACTAAATGGCTCATCTATTACTAAAAGTTCCGGATTATGTATTACAGCTGTTATAAATTGTATTTTTTGTTGATTTCCTTTAGATAATTTTTCAGCTGTTAGATTTTTATACTCTTCTACTTCTAATCTTTTAAGCCAGAAGTTCATTGATTCTTCTGCTTCTTTTTTCTTCATTCCTTTTAATTTTGCTAAATACATTAGTTGATCACAAATTTTAATTTTGGGATAAATTCCTCTTTCTTCTGGTAAATATCCAAAGTTTACATATTTTCTTTCAACTTCTTTCCCATTCCAACTAATTGTTCCTTTGTCTTTTTTTAAAATTCCTAAAATCATTCTGATTGTTGTAGATTTTCCTGCACCATTTGTTCCAAGTAGTCCAAATACTCCTGGTTTGTTTATTTCAAATGATATATTATCTACTGCTAATTTTTCACCAAATGTTTTGCTAACATTTTGAACTTTTAACCCCATATATCCTCCTTTATTTTAAATTTTTTTCAGTGGGGGACGGTCCTAAATCAAAAATTTTTATTTGTCAAGCCACAATATACATTCTCTCCTATTTTGCTGCGCAAGTCGCTCCACTCCAGCTTGCACGTCTCGCTTAAGCTCCTTCGTCGCTACGCTCATCTAAAATATCGAGAAGTATATTGCTGGCTTTTAAATAGATTTGATTTTCGATTTAGGACCGTCCCCCACTGAAAAATTATAACCATTCATGGTATTTCTTTATATATATGTGTTTTACAATTTGTGCGAGAACAGTATAGCATATATTTAATAGTAATACAACTATGTAAAACTGAATTGGTAGTACAACAAAGTTAAATTCTTGAATTCCATGTAAAGCTATAGGTACAATTATTGTTCCAACGACTGTTACTAGAGACATTATAGAAAGTGGTTTGCTTGCTCTTGATTGTATAAATGGTATTTTTTCTGTACGTATAAAATGTATTATTAAGGTTTGTGAAATTAAACATTCTATAAACCATGCTGTTTGGAAATAACTTTCCATTTCTAGTGAATTATATCCTAATACAAACCAAAATATAGTAAATGCCATTACATCTATTACAGAACTGGTCATTCCCATGACTACCATGAATCTTCCCAAGTTTTTTGTATTCCATTTTCTTGGTCTAATAATATATTCTTCATCTACTCTATCATAAGGTATTGCTATTTGTGAAAATTGGAATAAAAAGTCCTGAATTAGCATTTGTATTGGTAGTAGTGGCAAAAATGGTAAAAATATACTTGCTATTAATATGCTAAATACATCTCCAAAGTCTGAGCTTATTGCAAGTTTCATATATTTTTCAATATTTGCATATACTTTTCTTCCTTCTAAGACTCCATCTAATATAACTTTTAAGCTTTTTTCTAATAAAATTATATCACTTGATTCTTTTGCTATGTCTGCACCTGTATTTACACATATTCCCACATCTGCAGAATGCAAAGATGCTGCATCATTTACACCATCTCCCATATATCCTACTACATGCCCGTTTTTTCTTAATACATTTACTATTCTTTCTTTTTGCATTGGATTCATTCTAGCAAATATATTTATTTCTTCTACCTTTTTACTTAATTCCTCATCAGTCATTTTTTCTAAGTCTGAGCCTAGTAAGACATCTCCATCAATTCCAACTAAGCCACATATATTTTCTGTTGCATATTGATTATCTCCAGTAATTACCTTTGTTTGTATTCCGTATTTTTTTAATTCTTTTATTGTTTGCTTTACATCTTTTTTTGGTGGGTCTAAGAATCCTACTAATCCTATAAAGGTCATGTTTTTCTCGTCTTTTTCATTAAATATATTTACGCCTGAATATTCTTTTTTGCTTGCTATAGCTATTACTTGCATTCCTTTTTTGGCTAATTCTTTTGCTTTTTGTTCAATTTTTTCTATTTTTTCTTTTGTTATATTTTGAATTTCACCTTTGTTGTTTACTTTTGTGCAAATTTTTAAAACTTCTTCTAATGCACCTTTTGTTATTAATGTATAGTCATCCTTTTTTACAACTATGCTCATCCTTTTTCTTGTATAATCAAATGGTATTTCATCAACTTTTATATATCCTTCTATATTTACTTTATGCTCTTTTCCACATGACATTATTGCTCTATCTACTATGTTTTTTAATCCTGTACTTAAATAACTATTTAAGTACGCGTATTTTAAGATTGATAAATCCTCATTTCCATTTAAGTCTATATATTTTTGTAATACTATTTTATCTTGAGTTAAAGTTCCTGTTTTATCTGTGCAAAGTGTGTCTATTGTTCCTAAATTTTGTATAGCTTTTATATTTTTTACAAGTGTTTTTTTTCTTCTCTAAGCTTCTACTTCCTTTAGTTAAATTTACATTTACTATCATTGGAAGCATACTTGGAGTTATACCAACCGCAACTGATAAGGCGAATAAAAATGCTTCACTCCAGTTGTTTCTAATAAACCCAAATATTAAAAATACAGATATTGAAACTATAATCATGCATTTTATAAGTAACTTTGTTACACTGTCCATTTCTTTAGTGTAATTTGTGGGTTCTTTTTTCTTGCTTATTTCTTTATTCATTTTGCCAAGATATGTATCAAATCCAGTTGTTATAACTGCTCCAATGCCTTTTCCACTAACAACATTTGAACCCATTAAGCAAATGTTTTGAATATTAAATACATCATCATCTTGTTTTCCAGCTTTACCTACTATTTTTTCAACTGGTACACTTTCTCCTGTAAATGCTGATTGGTTTACAAATAAGTCTTTTGACTCTAAAAGTACCATATCTGCTGGAACAATTGATCCTGCATTAAGAGTAATAATATCCCCTACAACAACATTTTCTGTATAAATAACTGTGTCTTTATCTTTATTTCTAAAAACTGTGGTTTTACTCTTTAATTTAGATTTTAACTTTTCATTAAATCTGTAAGTAGAATAATTTTGAGCGAAGCTAATTAAGGCACTTAATATTCCTAAAAAAATAATAATTACTGCACCTAGCACATCTTGATTGATTAAGCTAATAATTGCTAAAATTACTAGTATCAAAATAAATTTATCTTTAAATGAATTTACTAAAAAATATATTGGTCCTCGCTTTTTGTTTTCTGTTACAATATTTAAACCATTTTCTACGAGTCTTTTGTTTGCTTCTTTTGTACTTAATCCATTTGAATCCGTTTTCAAGATTTTATAAATTTCTTCATTACTCTTACCGAGAAATCTCGTAATATTTCATTTGTTTACCTCTCTGTTTTTTCAATTAGGGACAATCCTAAACCGAAAATTTTATAATTAAATTTTAGTCTAATTGATTGATAAAGTCAATAAATTATGATATATTTAGTTTAGTTACTTTAAGGCAAACTTTGGAATTATAATAATTTATATTCTTAGTTTTACTAACCTTAAATGTAAATAGTAATTATTTTACTTGCATAATTATATTGTAAGGAATAATTGCTTTTCTTATAACATATCTTGTTATAAGGAAAGGAGTTTCTATATGAAACCTATAATTTTTAAAGGCTGTGGTACAGCTCTTGCTACTCCGTTTGATGAGCAAGGAATTAATTTTAAAGTTTTCGGCGAGATGATTGAAAATCAAATTGAAAATGGTGTTGATGCTCTTATTGTTTGTGGAACTACTGGTGAATCATCTACAATGACTGAAAAAGAGAGAAAGGATGCAATCAAGTTTGCTATTGATGTAGCAAAAAAACGAGTTCCTGTTATTGCAGGTACTGGTTCTAATAATACTGCTCAGGCTATGGCTATGAGTAAATATGCTGAAGAAGTAGGTGCAGATGGTTGTTTAGTTGTTACTCCATATTACAACAAAACAACTCAAGGTGGTCTGATTGCTCATTATTCTGCTGTTGCTTCTAGCACAAGACTTCCTATTATTTTATATAGTGTAGCAAGTAGAACAGGGGTAAATATTTTACCTGAAACTTGTCTGGAACTTTCTAAAATTCCTAATATAGTGGCTATAAAAGAGGCAAGTGGAAATATATCTCAAATTGCTAAAATAGCTGAGTTATGTGGAGACAATTTACATATTTATTCTGGAAATGATGACCAAGTTGTACCTATAATGTCTTTGGGTGGTTTAGGTGTAATATCTGTTTTATCAAATGTAGCTCCTAAATATACTCATGATATGTGCCAAAATTTCTTTGATGGAAAACTTGATGAGGCTTTAAAAATGCAGCTTAATGCTTTGAGTTTAATTAACGCATTATTTTGTGAAGTAAATCCTATTCCAGTTAAATATGCTTTGAAATTAAGTGGCTATGATTTTGGAAATCCAAGACTTCCTCTTGTTGAATTAACTGACAAGAATAAGGTTGTTTTAGAAAATGAAATGAAGAAAATGAATTTTATATGATTTTTTCTTATGCTGTCATATTAATATAAATAGCTATTTGGCCTAGCCTAATTTACATTGGGTTAGGCCTTTTGTTATTTACAAAGAAAAAACTTCCCTAGCTCTTTCGAGTTTGGGAAGAAAACAGTTAATTAAAATACATTTTTAATACTCAACTTTTCCTTTTCTTTTATATGCTCTAATATATATATTCCTTCTTCAATTTCAGGTATTGCATCACCAGGTGTATCTGATTCTAAAAATCCTCTTACTAATACAATTTGAGTATTTACTTTTTCTAACTCATCATGCTCCAAATAGTAAGAAAGTAGTTCATTATCTTCTTCCCATTTGTCATAAATTTGGTTTGTTTTGTCTATTAATTCACTTACTTCAATTTCTGAACTAAGTATCTGTTCTTTTAATTCTCCTAATGAGTCCTGTACTCCTCCTAAAGTTTCCTCTGAATACCTTTGAGTCAAATATTCGCCAATTATTATTACTAATATGATTAATATAGTAATTACAGCTTCTCTTCTCATTTTCACTCCTTTATTTTTTGTTAATATTTCATTGTAAAATTAGGTAACACTATTTATACAATTATCATATTCTTATTTTTCATTTCCGCTTTCTCCTTTTTTTACTCTTATTTTGACAAAAGAAATTTCCTTTTCCGTCCATTGTAGCTATTAATACATTTTCTGGTGTTGTTTTAAATTTTACAATTTGCTTTTGTAGCCATTTTTCATCTTTTCCTATTTTGCCTAAATTTTCGTACATTATTTTTCCATCAACGATTAAATCATATGGAAGTCCTTCGTATTCGGGTTCTATGTTAAAATCTTCTGGTATTGTATTTCTTTTATTAGGTTTTTGAATTACTGAAACTTCCCCATTTGTTTCAAGTATTGCATACTCAACATCTCCTAAGTTAAATACGTCTTTTCCTCTTAATCTTTCTTGAAGTTCACTTACTGTAAACCTTTCCTTTTTTAAAGCTTCTTCATCTATTTTTCCTCTATATACTAAAATTGTTGGCTTTCCACAAGTTATTTTTCTTATACTTACTGATTTTATGTTTAAAACTGTTATTAATAAGTGCATTGCAAGAAGTCCTAGTATTGGTACTATGCCATTAAATATTGGTACTCCTGTATCAGTCATTGGAATTGATGCTAGGTCTGCAATCATTATTGATATTACGAGTTCAAATGGTTGAAGTTGTCCTATTTCTCTTTTACCCATTAGTCTCATAACTACTAATACTATTATATAAATAATAATTGCTCTTATAAAATTTACTAACATGATTCTCCTTACTATCTGCAATTATTTTATGAAAATTCTTTTTTGTACATCTAATTCATATATAAATTTTATTTTCATTTGGCTATAGTATTTCCGATTTTTTATTATTAATACGTAAAATTTATTATATATATTGATTAATTTATATTTTTAATATTTTTGCATTTATTCGTATGATATTTTGTATGGATTATTTTCTGTTCCATCTCCTCCTGTTATTCTTAATTTTGAATCTAAGGATACAAGTGGTCGAATATGTTTTGCTATTGTAAATGTAGTTCTATTGGAAATAAAAAGATTAAATCCATTTATTGTATAATCAGTTTCTACACATCTCAATCCAAAGTCAAACAGTCTTCCATAAGAATTTACATATCTAGAGGCAAGCCAATAAGATTTATCCATTTGTATCAAATCATAGAATATAGCATTTTTATAATAATTGCTATTTACCAAACACAAAATAAATGATTGAGTAACAGTTAATCCCCCATTTCCAGCCTGGGAATATGTTTCAGTCGTTGGACTAGTATAATAACTATTACTTTGTCCTATTCCATCAGTTTTTACATTTGTCGTATTTATACCAGAGCCATTTACGTATGCATATATGTTGGGATAATATCTATCACTACTATTATAAGCTGTATCTGTATTTCCATATTTTATAGCAGAATCAAAACTATTATGTGCATACTCTACTCCTTCTTCTGTCAATCTATCTTCTATATCTTCTACCTTTAAACTTCTTGCCGTTGTTTCTAGGTTATTGTTGCTATATTGTTTTGCCGCAATATCATTAAGAAAAAATACAGAATTATTATATCCTAAAGATCCAGAAAATCCTATAGTTTGGGTCGTTGGAGTACTACTAATCAAATCTATCATTCCTTTACTATTTACACCAAACACTCTCCACCCTAAATTTTCTTGTGATATAATTTGATTATTTGAATAACCACTATTTATTGATAAAACAGTATAATCATTTGCTACATCCGGTTTATAGTCTACATAGTCTCCTATTTCTAACATTCCAAGTGTCAAATATGTTCCTGTTATTTTCTCTCCATTTACATAAGCAGTTTTACCCCATACTATATCTTCTGCTGTTGCTGTAGCATCCGATGTATCTAAGTCGACTAATGTACCAGTTATACCACCTAAAGTTATTCCTTCTTTTATATATTCTGGTAATAAATTACTACTACTTGAGTTATTATTTGCTGAATTATATGTTCCATTTAATATATTTGTTCTTAATATATTTACCCCTATTAATAATCCTATTATTAATAGAATTGTTATTATTGCAATAAAGATTA
>CAMMFK010000016.1 GCA_946496115.1 uncultured Clostridium sp. | reverse complement strand
TTTTACATAGTAAAAAGAATTTTATCAAAGATTATTGCACATAAAATAAAGAAGATTATAAAAGATATATAGACTGCAATAAATATTCTTTCTCATTTCACGGCAGAACCACTGCCGCACGCTTCGCTTAAGTTCCTACGTCACTTGCGCTCGGCTGAAATGTCAAGAACATTTATTGCAGTCTAAAATGTTTCATTAATTATTTATGATAAGTCTCATTATTATTAATTTTAAAAGCTCTATATATTTGCTCAAGCAAAAAAACTCTTATTAATTGATGTGGAAAAGTCATTTTTGAAAAACTAATAGACTCTTTGCAGTTTCTTCTGACTTTATCATTAAAACCAAGTGAGCCACCAATGACGAAATTAATTGTACTATTAATTTGCTGAATATTGTTTAGCTTAGTTGCAAACTCAGGAGAAGATAATTCCTTTCCTTTTAAATCTAAGCAAATATTATAGCAATCACTTGAAAGATGAGAAATAATATCATCGCTTTCAGAATTTATAACTTGAGCTTCAAGTGAAGTATTAGCTTTATCAGGTATTTTTTTATCAGGCAACTCTGTAAAACTTAAATTACAAAATCTAGAAAGCCTTTTACTATATTCGTTTAAAGCATCTTTTAAATATTGTTCTTTTATTTTTCCTACACAAATTATATTAATATGTAACATTTTTACCTCTTTATAAAATTTTCTACACATATTATAGCATATTATAGAAAAAGTAAATATAGTTTTTAATTTAAATGTCTAGGATTCAAAAAAAAACAATTGACAGTTGATAAAATATGTAATATAATGATGATGTAAAATAATGGAAACATAATACAGCTTTTTTTCAAATAAGTAATTTGATATAAATTACATTATAATTTCTTGTTTCGTAAGGTTAAAACAAATGACAAAAAAAATAGACGCTAAATCGTCAAATACAAAACCAAATATAGAAAGAATAAAAAAATTGGAAGAAACTGTAAACTAATCATTATCTAATTTCATTTTAAAATCTTTCAGAAGTTCATCTGTAGAAGTTTTTAAAACTTTTGCAATGGCACATAATTCATAATCTAATACTGTTCTTTTTCCTACTTCAATATCATAAATAGATTGTGTTGATATGTCTATACCTTTGAGCATTAGTTTATCTGATAACCTTTGCCTTGAAACCTTTTGGTTGAGCCTTACTAAGTTAATGTTTTTTCCTACAGCATTAAGTTTTCCTTCTAAATCTTTACTGTATTTTCGTTTGTTAGAAATATTTTTCATTTAAAATCACCGCCTATTGTATATTTTGAGCATTCTATCATCTTTTTATACACAAACTTTAAGAGCAGGCGGTTGAAAGGAGGGCTAATATGAAACTTACTCAAAAGGAGTTGAAAGAGCTAGAAAATATCAAAAGTAGTGTAAAAAATGACATGGAACATAGTCGAAAAATTAATAGTTTATATGAACAAAAGAATCAAGTAATTAAATACCTTACACTAATGGTTAATACGAAAGAAAATAAAGAGCTTATTAAAAAATTTAATAAACTGGATGTTAGGTTGAAAAAATTGGAAGAACAAGCAGCTTTTGTTATTGCAAAAGAAGAAAAGCAATATGTAATAGTAAAAAAGTCTATACTGAGTGAAAAAAAAATAATAAATAAATATAGTGAGAGTGAATATGAAAAGAGATTTAATAATTTATTGAAAAAAACGAATTATTTGGATATAATGAAGCAACGAAGTAAATTATTTAAAGAACTAGAAAAAGTAAATATTGAAGATAGTTCAGTTGTTTATAAACTTGACAGCTTGGAAACAGAAATATCCACAATTGAAACTGATGCAATTAGAAGATATATATTAGAAAATTAATTTCATATAAAAGAAAATTGCTCATATAATTACAATGGAGGTAATTATATGGGTAATTTTTGTTCTTGGTGTAATGAAACAATAATTAAAATTATAGTGGTGTTTTTTTTACTTATGTTTATAATTTTTATTATTTTTGTTGCAGGAATAAGTTGTAATTTTCAAGTTATAAATGTTAGCAATGGTGCTCTTAGTACTAAAAAGATTGAATGGGGAATAAAAAGAGGGAAAGATCACGCTCAGCCAGATTTAGGCAGTGAAAACTTAAGAATTATAAATGAGTTTAACGGCATGGCAATGGGAAGTGATGAATATAAATACATATATTTAACTTTTGATAATGGATATGAGGCAGGATATACAGAGCAAATTTTGAATGTGCTTAAAGAAAACGATGTAAAAGCTGCTTTTTTTATAACAGGTCAATACTTAAAAACAAGCGAAGATTTAGTAAAAAGAATGATTGACGAAGGGCATATTGTTGGAAATCATACAGTTAATCATAAAAGTATGCCTTCTTGCACGAATGAAACTATAAAGGAAGAAGTAATGAGTTTACATCAAAGTGTATATGAAAAGTTTAATTACGAAATGAAATATATGAGACCTCCAAAAGGCGAATATAGCGAGGCAAGTATTGCATATACAAATACTCTTGGATATACAACTGTTATGTGGTCGTTTGCTTATGATGATTGGGTAGAGGATAATCAGGGGCGAGAGGATTATGCAAAAACTAAGATTTATGATAATTTGCACAATGGCGAAATAATGCTTCTTCATGCTACTTCAAAAGACAACGCAAATATTTTAGACGAAGTTATAAAAGAAATCAAAAATCAGGGCTACGAATTTAAAAGTTTAGATGAATTTGTAAGGTAGAATTATGTTTCAATGTATTCTTGAACGTTTCAGTGAGCGTAGGCGACGTAGGAGCTTAAGCGCAACGTGCAAGCTGGAGCGAATAGCGACCCGCGCCGTGAAACGAGAGAGAATATATTGGAACAAAGTATATATTTTAGAAGGAGGACATTTTGAGTAAATTTGATAAATTATTTGATATTCCAGAAGAACTTAGTTCAGATATAGCCAAGATAACTATACTTGGATTTAATAGAATGTTAATAGAAAATTATAAAGCAATACTTGAGTATCAAGATTTTTTTATAAGAATAAAAATGTCAGAAGGTCTTATAAATATAAATGGATTTGAACTTTTGATGAATGAAATGACAAAGGATGATTTAATTATAACTGGAAACATAGAAAGTGTAGATTTTGAAAAGTATGAGTAGTCAACTAATATTCTATAAAATCCGCTCCGCTAAAAGCTCCAGAACATATATTGAAATTTATTCCAAGAAAATTAAAGGAGGTCTACTTATGTTTCTCAAAATCTTACTTAACTACATATTCGGATACCTAAATGTTACAGTAGAAGGTTACTATATAGAAAGATTTATAAATACTTGTATGAGCAAGGGTATATTCTTTTGGGGAATGAAAAGAACAAAATCTACAATTATGCATATGAATATAGGAGCAGATGAATTTAAACAAGCTATTAAGATTGCAAAAAAACATGGATGTAGAATAAAAATAGATAATAAACATGGATTACCTTTTGTTTTAAAAAAATATAAAAAAAGAAAGATATTTTTTTTGTTGTTATTATTAGTTTTAGTTTCAATTTATATTTTATCTAGATTTATATGGAATATTGAAATTGATGGAAATACTACTATAGACAGAAATGAAATTATTCAAGCATTAAATGATGGTGGATTAAATGTTGGAACATTAAAATCCAAAGTTAACACAGAAGAAATAATAAACCAAATAAGATATAAAAGAGATGACATTGCTTGGATTGGAATAGAACTAACAGGTACAAATGCAATTGTAAAAATAGTTGAATCAGAAGTAAAGCCAGAAATAGTGAATGATAGTGATTATTGCAATATAGTAGCAAGTAAAGATGGAATTATAGAGAAAGCCACAGCTCAAAATGGAACGATTATGGTAACTAACGGACAGGAGGTTAAAAAAGGAGATATCATTATTGCAGGATACATGGAGGGAAAATACACTGATAGGTATTATGTAAATGCTCAAGGTGAAGTAAAAGCAAAAGTTACTTATACGCAAAACGAAAAAATATACAAAAAAGAGACGAAAAAAGAGAAAACAGGAAATTTTGAAAATAAATATGCAATTAAAATAAATAATTTTAAAATAAATTTTTATAAAACCCTTTCAAAATATGAAAATTATGATACAATGTATACGAGTAAAAAAATAAAACTATTTTCGAATTTTTATTTACCAATTGAGATTATAAAATACACAAATTATGAGGTTACAAATACAGAGATTACATATAATGAAGAACAGGCAAAAGAGGAAGGTACAAAAAGAGCAGAAGAAAAGTTAAATAGCCTTATAACAAATGTAGATTCGGCTGAAAAGCAAGTTTCCGTAACAGATATGGGGAGTTTTTATGATGTAAAAGTAACATATGTAGTTACAGAAAATATAGGAACAAAAGAGAAAATAGTATTCTGAAAGGTGGTATGTATGGAAGCTAGAGAAAAAAGTTTAAGAGTTTATGATACAAAAAAGACATTCTTTTCAAAATTAAGTAGTACGTTTACAAAATTATTAACACCTACAAAAACAGGAATAAATAATTTATTAATTAGCATTAAAAGAACAGCGGTATTAAAGAGCTATTATCAAGCAAATGAATGTAAAGATGACAACAAAAAAGAATCTTTAAATCAAAAGTTTGAAGAAGCATATTCATTATACATGGATGCTATTGATCAATTAGTAATTGACACAATTTATAAAAGAGTTAGAACAGATACTGCAAGTGATTTTGAAAAGGATGCATTGTCTAAATATTATAATGTTATTAGATTAAAAGACACTGATGAACTTGAATATAAGCTAAGAAAACAAAAATATTTATTAGAATTAGATTATAATAATGTTTTGGAAACTAAGAAGCAAAAGCTAACACATTCATATGAAGATTTTTACATGTATGAAATGGAGCATATTTTTAAACGTTTATTGAAACATTATTCAATGAAATTAACTGAAAAACTTACAGAAGCACAAAAAGATGAAGTTTATGATAAGTTATTTGACACTTTGGAAGATTATATTACAAATATACTTCCTCTTAGAAAATTAACAGATGTTGAACTTATTAAGCAATGTAGTTTATTTGAAACTTATGAAGTTGGTAAACTTGATCAAGTAGATATATTAGACAAAAGAATGATTTTACTAGGAATTAGTAGGAAACTATTTGTACACAGTATACCTCTAGTTACAGCAGAAAAGTGTTATGTAAAACTTATGAAAGATGCAAGAAATCTAATTGTAGACACAAAAATACCTAGAAAAAGAGAAAATGCTTATCAATTATTACTAAGATTATTTGAACAATATAATAATAAGCTTTTAGCTGTTAAAATTTATTGGGACAAGCCAGAAGAAAAAAATCAGTATCTTGCTTTTGCAGATAAATGCAAAGCTTTGGATGCTTCTAGAGAAAAAGGTCTTAAAGATTATGATATTAAAAAACAAATTTTATATGTTAGAGAAGATATGAAAAAACTAGAAAAATACAATGATAAATATTTCAGAATTTTACAATTCTACAGAAATAGACTTGTTAATTTGGGAGATATGAGAGTAGCTAAAAATACTTGCAGGACAGGAAAATATGAATTAGTGCAAGATAGAAGAATAAGAAAGGAAATACAAGATGGTGCAGCTAGCTGAAATACAGTATGATGGCATTGAATCCAATAAAGAATATGATAAAATTATAAATAAAGTTATTAATGAATGTTTTAAAACCGAAGGGTTAGATAAGTTAAAGTTATACATTAGTATAACTTTAACTGTGCCTGGGGTAATTCAAGAAGCAAACAAAAAATATAGGAATATAGATAAACCAACAGATGTACTATCATTTCCTATGTTTGAAAAACAGGAAATTGAATATATGCTAAAAAATGGCTATGAAGTAGAAGATGTTTTAGGAGACCTAATTATATCTATACCCAAAGTAAAAGAACAGGCAGTAGAGTATGGACATAGCTTTGAAAGAGAATTTGCGTATATGATTGTTCATGGTTTTTATCACTTAATGGGATATGATCACATGGAGGAAAATGACAAAAAAGAAATGCGTGAAAAAGAAGATGCAGTTTTAAATAAACTTGGCATTACTAGAGACTAAAGCATAAATTAGTTTCAATATACGTTTTGAAGCTTTTAGCGACCTGCGGAAAAACGTATATTGAAACACAAGATATGAATTGTAATGGAGATAATGTATGAAGAAAAAAGATGAAAGGCTCTATAATCATAATTTTATAGAAGCCTGTAATAATGCAGTTAATGGAATAGTATATTCGGCAACAACACAAAGTAACATAAAAAAACAGCTTATTATAGGTGTAATAGTAATGATACTAAGCTTATTTTATAATTTTACAACAGCTGAATTTTTATGTTTAACTTTTGCAGTGTTTTTTGTAATATTTGCTGAAATGATAAATACAGCCATAGAAACGGTAGTAGATTTATATGTAGATGTATATCACCCAAAAGCAAAAATAGCAAAAGATGTTGCTGCAGGAGCAGTTGTTTTAGCTGCTTGCAATGATATAGTAGTTGCATATTTTCTGTTTTTTAGAGAGACAGAACTTGCACATTTAGGACAAAGTGTATTTAGTCAAATGATTTCTTCGCCTACTCACATGGCATTTGTAGCAATAATATTAACTGTTATTGGAATAATTGCAGTAAAAGCTGCATCTAGTTATAGAAAACAAAAAAATCCTAAATACAATTTTGTACCAAGTGGACAAACGGCTCTGGCATTTGCAATATTAACAGCTATATGGCTTAACACACAAGACCCAGTTGTATTTTGCTTAAGTTTAGCATTATCTATATTAGTTGCAGGAAACAGATTGAATGATACTCGTAATTTTGGAGAAGTTGTATTCGGAGCATTTATGGGACCTTTAATTGTAATACTTGTTTATGGGTTAACCATTTTTAAAATTTAACCAAGGAGTGAATTATGAAAAAAACAGTAGTTATAATTGTAGTAATTTTATGCATTATAGCAATTGGTGTATGTTCTGCAATCTTGTATAATAGAATGCAAAATGATTCTACATTTTTAGGAACAGATGTTGTAAATAATTCAGAAAATCAAAATGATACAATAGTAGCAGAAATGCCTCAAGTTCAGATTTTTAAAGGAACTGATAGACCTATTGCAGTCATGATTGATAACAATATAGATGCACAGCCTCAAGCTGGGCTTAATGATGCCTATATGGTTTATGAAATCATAGTTGAGGGTGGAGAATCTAGACTTATGGCATTATTTAAAGGTGTAAGTTTAGATAAAATAGGACCTGTAAGAAGTTCAAGGCATTATTTTTTAGATTATGCTTTGGAAAATGATGCTATATATGTTCACTATGGTTGGAGTCCTCAAGCACAATCAGATATTTCTTCTTTAGGTGTAAACAATATAAATGGTATTTCTGAAACAACGAAAGAGTTTTGGAGAGTAAAAGATAAACGTTCGCCACACAATGTTGCTACATCAACAGAAAAAATATTAGAAATAGCTAATAGAAAAGGCTATAGAACAACATCATCTAAAGATTCAGTTTTAAATTATACAACTGATGAAGTAAATTTAGAGAATGGTCAAGTCGCAGAAGATATAACAATACCATATTCTGTATCTAATAAAGTAGAGTGGATATATAATAGCGAAACAAAAAGATACACTAGATATTCAAAAGGTAAAGAACAAACGGATTGGACTACCGGCGAAGATATTACAGCTAAAAATATTATTGTAAAATTTATTGCAAATTCTACTTTGAATGATGGTGAAAACAAAGGTAGACAAACTATGAATACAGTTGGTTCTAAAGATGGATATTATATTACAAATGGTAAAGCTATAAAGATTACTTGTGAAAAAACAACCAGAAGTGCACAAACTGTTTATAAAGATGAAAACGGAAATGAAATAGATGTAAATGATGGAAATACTTTTGTACAAATTTGTCCAATAAATGCAAATGTAGAGATTAAAGCTTTAAGTGAGGAGTAAAATGAAAAAATTTAAATCAGGTTTTGTAGCAGTAATAGGCAAAACAAATGTAGGAAAATCAAGCATAATTAATAGGTTGGTAGGAGAAAAAGTTTCTGCAATTGCAAATAAACCTCAAACCACAAGAACAAGAATTAAAGGAATTGCAAATAGACCAAATTCACAAATAATATTTTTAGACACTCCAGGACTTCATAAATCTAAGTCAAAATTAGGGAATGTAATGATTGAGAATGCAATTGCTTCAATACCTGAGGCAGATATTGTATTGTATGTAATTGATGCAAGCGAATATAAAAATTTTAAAAAAGAAAATAGTAACTTAGATCAAAATGGAGAAAATAAAATATTAAATAATGAAGATAGCAAAATAGTAGAAAAAATAAAAGAAGCAAATAAAAAAACAATTTTAATAATAAATAAAATTGATTTAATAGATAAAGAAAAATTGGCAAATATAATTAATGAGTATAAAAATTTATATGATTTTAAAGCAATAATACCTGTATCTATTAAAAAAGAAAAAAATGTCGAAGAAATTTTAAATGAGATAGAAAGCAATTTAGAAGAAGGTCCTGCATATTATGATACTGAGGAGTATACAGACCAAACTTTAAGACAAATAGCAGAAGAGATTATTAGAGAAAAAGCTTTAAAATTATTGCAAGAGGAAGTACCACACGGAATACTGGTAGAAGTAAATAAAATGAAAAGCAGGAGAACCAAAGATATGGAAAAAATTTACGACATAGAAAGTACAATTTTTTGTTTAAGAGAATCACATAAGGGCATAATAATAGGGAAGAAGGGTTCAATGCTAAAAAAAATAGGCACATATGCTCGTGAAGATTTAGAAAAAATTCTTAATACAAAGGTTAATTTAAAACTTTGGGTAAAGGTAAAAAAAGACTGGATAAATGATATGAACATAGTAAAGAATTTTAAGGCACTTGATTAAAAAGTTTAAAAAATAAAAAAGCTCTATAATTGATTGAACCAGAAAGGACTTTTTCTATGATAAAACAAATTGCTTGGAATACATTTAAATCTACTGGAAATATAAACACATTATTAGAATTGTTGGAAGTTGATAAAACAATAGATGAAGTTAATGCAAAAGAGTATTTACAAAATTTTACCTCTAAAAAAGAAAATAAAAAAATAAAAGAATTTGAATTAAAATAATTAAAGAAAGAGCAAAAAATGGGTTTAATTAAAACAAAAGGTTTAATACTGGCACAAAACAATATGGGTGATTATGATAAAATGTGCACCCTACTTACTCCAGACTTGGGAAAGATAGGGTGCAGTGCTAAAGGTGCAAGAAGAGCAAAGAGTACACTAATGGCAGGTACTCAATTTTTGTGTTTTGGGGATTTCTTAATATATAAAGGGGCAAGCTCATATCATATAAATTCATGTGAACCAATAGAAATATTTTATAATTTAAGACTAGATATAGATAGATTAACATATGCTTCAAGAGTAGCAAGAATAGTAAATGACATTACTGATGAAAATCAAAATACATATAGAATACTACAATTAACATTAAATACAATATATATGTTATCTGAATCAGATAAAGAAATGGATTTTATTTATTCAATATTCAAAATAAGACTTTTAAGTATAATAGGTTTTAGACCGATTATAGATAAATGTGCAAATTGCAGCAGTAAAGAAAATTTAAGATATTTTAGCTTCAGAGATAGTGGATTTAAATGTGAAAGCTGTGGTAGACAGGATAAAGGAGCAGTACAAATAAGTGATACAACTATAAAAGCTATGAGGTATATAATAATGTCAGATGCTAAAAAAATATATTCATTTGAATTGTCAGACGAAAATAAGCAGGAACTAAAAGTAGTAAGTAAAATTTATTTGAATGATTGCCTAGATAAAGAGTATGAATAATTTTTTCGGTTAGGACGGTATTTTATAAAAATTCACTTGCATTTATGTTAATATTATGATACAATATTTATGCTTGAAAAGAGATTTATTCACTTTTGCATTATTGTATCATATTTTTTATGCTTGTAAGTGCAAAAAAAGTCTAACTCACTTTTTGAGTTCCTTGCTTGCAAATATTTTGCAGGCTATAATCCATAAGGAGGTGAATATAATGAACAAATATGAAAGTGTTATCATTGTTAATCCATCTTTAGATGAAGAAAAAGTAAAAAGTCTTATAGACAAATTTTCTGATTTGATTAACAAACATGGTAAAGTAACAAAAGTAGATAACATGGGTAAAAGAAAATTAGCTTATGAAGTTAAGAAAAACAGAGAAGGTATCTATGTTGTATTTTACTTTGAAGCAGAACCATCTTTAATAGCTGAATTAGAAAGAAATTACAGAATAACAGACGAAGTTATTAAATTCATAGTTGTAAGAGATGAAAGAGAAGATTAATTTAAATTTAATCAAATTAACTTTTTATGAGTTAATTAATCACTTAAAAAAGTGATATAAAAAACAACTGAAAAATAAAAGCTTTTAGGGGCCGAAAGGTAGGTAAAAATGAATAAAGTAATATTAATGGGTAGATTAACAAGAGACCCAGAAGTAAGATACACACAAACAAACAATACATTAGTTGCATCTTTCTCATTAGCAGTAAATAGAAGATTTACTAGAGAAGGAGATGCTCAAACTGCAGATTTTATAAATATCGTAGCTTGGGGTAAAACTGGTGAATTTTGTAGCAAATACTTTAAAAAAGGTCAACAAGTTGCAGTAATTGGAAGAATTCAAACTAGAACTTGGGAAGACCAATCAGGCCAAAAGAGATACACAACAGAGGTTATTGCAGAAGAAACATATTTTGCAGATAGCAAAAGAGATCCAAATGCTAGTGCAAATGGCTTTGACAATACCTTTGGTGGAGATAATGGAACATCAAGCGGAGATACATCAGATTTTGAAGTATCATCAGGAGATGACTTACCATTTTAAATAGCGTTAAAAATAGCTTAACATATTGTGATGGCTTGTATAAGCTAATCATATATAAAATATGAAATTAATCATAACTAAAATAAATATTTTAGCAGAAAGGGGGCATACGAATTATGGCAGACAAGAAAAATAACAGAAATAGAAGAAATAACAAAGATTATGATGATGATTATAAAGTAAGAAAAGTTAGAAAAAAGGCTTGTCCACTTTGCAGTGACAAAAATCTTGTTTTAGATTACAAAAATCCAGAACAATTAAAGAAATTTGTTAATGAAAGAGGAAAAATTCTTCCAAGAAGAACAACAGGAGCATGTGCAAAACATCAAAGAGATATAACTACAGCAGTTAACAGATGTAGACATATTGCTATGTTACCATATAGCCAAAACTAATATAATTTTACATAGAAGAAAAACGATTTCTGAGTGTAAAAGTGCAGTAAAGTTAGAACAAAAATCGGTTCTAACTTTATTTTGTAAATAGGCAAGTAGAGTAAAATTTAATTATAAATGTAAAAAAGTTTTGAAATTAAACATATAACCTAAAAAAGGAATGATTAAAAGTGAAAAAAAGAAATCTAATAATTATAATTGCAATTATAATTATATTAGTAACCGCAATTGTAATAGGAAATTTAAATAGAATAAATGATGAAAAAAATGATAATTTAAAAATAGTAACTTCATTTTATCCAATATATATAATGACATTAAATATAACTAATGGAGCTGAAAATGTAGAAGTAAGTAATATGGCAGAAAATTATGTTGGTTGCATTCATGATTATACATTAACAACTACAGATTTAAAGAAGTTTGAAAATGCAGATATTTTTGTGGAAAATGGTTATGATATGGAGCAATTTTCACAAAAAATAATTGACTCTTATCCAAATGTAAAAATGATTGATTCAAGTACGAAAATTATGGACTTTGTACAAGAAGGCGAAGAAGTGAATCCACATTTTTGGACAAGCATAGATAATTACATATTACAAGTAGAAGCTATTACTGATGGACTTAAAGAACTGGATTCTTCAAATAGAGATTTATTTGAACAAAATAAAAATGCTTATGTACAAAAATTGCAAGAACTAAAATCTAGTTATGAAGAATTTAATTTTGAAGAAAATTCAGTAGTATCATTAAACGAATCATTTTCATATTTGTTTAAGTTTATAGGTGTTAATGAAACTTTGATAGAAACAGACCATGAGCAAAGTTCACTATCAGCTGAAACAGTTAGAGAAGTTATTGAAGAAGTTAAAGAAACAGGAATACAAGCAATAGTTATAGGGCAAAATGATGATGACCAAAATGCAAATTTAATAGCTAGTGAAACAGGCACAAAAGTATATAGACTTAATGATGCTATGAGCGGAGATGACTCTTTAGACTCTTACATAAATACTATGAAAGAAAATTTAGAAATACTAAAAACAATGTTTTAAAGAAAGGACTAAATTATAGATGGAAAGTTGTGGGTTTCATTGTACAAAGATTGAAAATTTATCAGTAAAAATAGGGAAAGAAGAGATAATAAAAGATGTAAATGTAGAAGTACACTGTGGAGAACTTTTAATGATTATAGGTAGAAATGGTGCAGGAAAATCCACACTATTAAAATCAATTCTAGGAGAAATAAATCATACTGGTAAAGTTGAATTTTTTGATATGAAGGAAAATAAAAAGAAAAAAATTAAAATCGGATATGTTCCACAACATTTAAATGTTGAAAGAGATATGCCAACTACTGTATATGATATGTTTGCATCATATATTTCAAATAAACCGGTATGGCTTATGAAAGATAAAAGCTTGTATAGAAAAATTAGAGAAGCCTTAAGAATGTTTGGTGCAGAAAAATTGATAGATAAAAGAGTAGGAAATTTATCAGGAGGAGAGCTTCAAAGAGTATTACTTGCAATAGCAACTTCTCCAGTACCTAATTTATTAATCTTAGATGAACCAGTATCAGGAGTTGATAGAAATGGAACAAAAGATTTTTATGAAATTCTATCAAATTTGAAAAAGCAATATGATATGTCAATAATACTTGTATCTCATGACTTAGATTTGGTGAAAAAGTATGCAGATAGAGTAATATTGCTAGATAAAGAGCTTGTAAAAGAAGGAACGGCAGAGGAAGTTTTTAAAAGCCATGAATTTATAGAAAGATTTGGAGAAATAGCATAAATAAACAAAAAAAGATTTTAAAAGAATATAAAGCAAAACAGGGGAAGGAAGCAATAAAAATGGAAGTAATATATAATATACTAGAAGTAATATTACCTTTTGACTTTATGCAATATACATTTATGAAAAATGCTTTTTTAGCAATACTATTGGTTTCGCCAATATTTGCAATAATTGGTACAATGATAGTAAATAAAAAAATGGCATTCTTTTCTGATGCACTAGGACATTCTGCCCTTACAGGTATAGCAATAGGAATGCTTTTAGGAATGACAAATATTAATATATCAATGATAATATTTGCTGTAATATTTGCTCTTTTACTAAATTTTATAAAAAGCAAGACAACATATGGAGCAGATACAATTATAAGTGTATTTTCATCAATAGCAATTGCACTTGGACTTGCTATCTTAGCTCAAAGCGGAAGTTTTAATAAGTATTCTAGTTATTTAGTAGGAGATATTTTAAGCATTTCTGAATCAGAAATATTGTATTTATTTGTTGCTTTTATATTAACATTTATATTTTGGTTTTATTTATTTAACAAAATAAATGCAGTAAGCCTAAACGCTACTTTAGCTAAGAGCAAAGGAATAAATGTAAAAGCAATGGAAAATATTTTTGCTATTTTAATTGCAGTCATGGTAATGATTTCAATTAGATGGGTTGGAATTTTACTAATAAATTCATTAATAATTTTGCCAGCAGCATCAAGCAGAAATATTTCAATGAATATGAGAAGTTATCATTTATTTTCAATAATATTTGCACTATTTTCAGGAATTAGCGGACTTATTATTTCATACTACACAAATATACCAACAGGACCTATGATTGTAATTATTTCAGGAATTATATACTTTATAACTTTTGGAATAAAGAAAGTGGGAGTTCTGGATAAATAATTTTCTGCTTGTCAATTGGGACGGTTCTATTTGAAAATTGACATCGGCGGAAAAAGGATAAAAATCATATTTGACAAATACTGGAATATATGATATAATATAATGTACTAACTTGTTGAAGGAAGGTAAAAAATATGACTTATGTATCGATGGCGGAAAATTTGACTAAAGCTTATGGCTTAGAGCCAGATGGCAGATTTATTGAAACAGCAGACATCATTGCAGGAGAAGCACATCCTGCAATGGCAGAAACTATTCACTACTTAGTTGAAACCGCCTTAGAGCAGGAAGAGGCAGAGGAAAACGAAGTAGACCTTAAGAATGAGGTGGGATAATTCCCATCTCTCTTTTTTTGCCCATAATATTTATGAAAAATTTGTTGATAAACGCTATATCTTATGATAATATATCATATGGAAAAACAAGAAAAGATAACATAATAGTTAAATCTTTTTGAGAGATTATTAACTTATGTATAGTTTTTAGCATAATGCAAAATATAAATAAAAATTATATAAAAATAAAGGAGGTAGAATTATGGATTTTAAAGAATGGGAAGGTTTTAATAAACAAGGGGAATGGACAAAAGAAATAGATGTAAGAGGCTTTATTCAAGCAAATTATACACACTATGATGGTGATGAAAGTTTCTTAGCAAATGTTACTGAAAAAAGTGCTAAGTTATGGGATAAAATACAAGATTTATATAAAGTTGAAAGAGAAAAAGGAGTACTTGATGTAGATACAAAAACTCCTTCTGGGATAAATAGATATGAAGCGGGTTATGTTGATAAAGATTTAGAGACAATAGTTGGACTTCAAACAGACGCTCCACTAAAAAGAGCAATTATGCCAAATGGTGGTATAAGAATTGTTGAAAAATCTTGCGAAAGCTATGGATATAAAGTAGATCCCGATGTTGAATATATTTATCATGAGTTAAGAAAAACTCATAATGATGGCGTTTTTGCAGTATATACACCAGATATAAGAGCAGCTAGAAGTTCACACTTATTAACAGGACTTCCAGATGGATATGGACGTGGAAGAATTATAGGTGATTACAGAAGAGTTGCTTTATATGGTGTAGACGCGTTAATTGCTGAAAAACAAGATGAGCTAAACATATTAGATACAGATGAATTTACAGAAGAAGTAATTCGTGATAGAGAAGAGATTCATGACCAAATAGAAGCTTTAAAACAATTGAAAGCAATGGCTGAAAAATATGGATTTGATATATCTAAACCTGCAAAAAATGCTCACGAAGCATTCCAATGGACATATTTTGCATATTTAGGTGCAATAAAAGACCAAAATGGTGCAGCAATGAGTTTAGGCAGAGTTTCCACATTTTTAGACATATATGTGGAAAGAGATTTGAAAAATGGCACAATTACAGAAGAATTTGCTCAAGAATTAATGGACCAATTCGTATTAAAACTAAGAATGGTAAGATTTTTAAGAGCTCCTGAATACAATGCTTTATTTAGTGGTGACCCAGTTTGGGTAACTGAAAGCATTGGTGGTATGGGGATTGATGGAAGAACATTAGTTACAAAAAATTCATTTAGATTACTTCATACATTAGAAGATTTAGGACCAGCTCCAGAACCAAATATAACAGTATTATGGTCAAAGAATTTACCAGAGGGATTTAAAAAATATTGTGCAAAAATATCAATTGCAACATCTTCAATACAATACGAAAACGATGATTTAATGAGAATTACATTAGGAGATGATTATGGAATTGCTTGCTGTGTATCTGCTATGAAAATAGGAAAGCAAATGCAATTCTTTGGCGCTAGAGCAAATTTAGCAAAAACACTTCTATATGCAATAAATGGTGGAAAAGACGAAATGTCTGGAAAACAAGTAGCTCCAAAATTTGAACCAATAACTTCTGAGTACTTAAATTATGATGAAGTAATGGAAAAATTTGACCAAATGATGGATTATGTTGCAAAAATTTATATAAAAGCATTAAATGCAATCCATTATATGCATGATAAATATTCTTATGAAGCCTTAGAAATGGCTTTGCATGATAGAAAAATAAGAAGAACTATGGCTTGCGGAATTGCTGGTTTTTCAGTAGCTGTTGACTCTATTTCAGCTATAAAATATGCAAAAGTTAAAGTAATTAGAAATGATGATGGACTAGCAGTTGATTATGAAGTAGAAGGTGATTTCCCTAAATTCGGAAATGACGATGATAGAGTTGATGAAATAGCTGTAAACTTAGTTAAAACATTTATGAAGAAAATAGAAAAACATCAAATGTACAGAAATGCAGACCCAACATTATCTATTTTAACAATTACATCGAATGTTGTATATGGTAAAAATACTGGAAGCACACCAGATGGAAGAAAAGCAGGAGTTGCATTTGCACCTGGAGCAAACCCAATGCATGGAAGAGATGAGTCAGGAGCGCTTGCATCAATGAACTCAATAGCAAAACTTCCTTATGAATATTCAGAAGATGGTATTTCTTATACATTTGCTATAACACCATCTACACTTGGTCATAGTGAAGAAGAAAGAATTAATAATTTAACAAGTATGTTAGACGGATATTTTATGCAAACAGGACATCATATAAATGTAAATGTGTTTGACAGAAGCTTACTTATAGATGCAATGAATCATCCTGAAAATTATCCTAATTTAACAATACGTGTATCAGGATATGCAGTAAACTTTGTAAAGCTTACTCGTGAACAACAAGAAGAAGTTATAGCTAGAACAATTCAAGAGAAGATTTAATTTTACTTTGGGGGGCGGAGCAAAACGTAAAATTTTACGAAAAGGACCGTCCCTATCGTAAAAAAAGGAGCAAGCAATGAATAACGAAAACGTAACAGGAAGAATACACTCATTTGAAAGTTTAGGTGCAGTAGATGGACCGGGAATAAGATTTGTAGTATTTATGCAAGGGTGTCATCTGAAATGCAAGTATTGCCAAAATAGAGATACTTGGGATATTAATTCAGGTGAGCAATATACAGTAAAACAAGTTGTAGAAAAAATAATGAGGTATAAAAATTATATTGTTGCATCAAATGGAGGAGTTACCTTAAGCGGAGGAGAGCCACTTTTGCAACAAGATTTTGTAATAAGCCTATTTCAAGAACTTAAAAAACAAAACATCTCTACATGTTTAGATACTTCTGGAATGTTCACAATTACTGATAAAATAAAGCAAATTGTTGATTTGACAGATATATTTTTATTAGATATTAAATCTATTAATGATGAAACTTGCAAATGGCTTACAGGGTCTTCAAATAGTTTAGAATTAGAGTTTGCAAAATACATTAATGAAAAAAATAAGAGAATATGGATTAGGCAAGTTTTAGTACCAGGTATTACAGATAAAAAAGAGGATTTGCTTAAATTAAAAGATTTTCTAAAGACAATTAATGTAGAAAAATTTGAGTTTTTACCTTATCACGATTTAGGAAAGTATAAATGGGAAAAGCTTGGACTACCATATGAATTAGAAGATGTAAGAGTGGCAAGCAACAAAGATGTGGAAAGAGCAAAGAAGATTATGGGAATAGATTAAATTTTTTTTGCTGTTTTGGGGGATACTTCTAAAAAACAGCCCAAATAAATTCAGACTAAACTAACAGTCTACCGCACATATCTTGCAAAAATAACCTATGTATTATAAAATATGCATAGGTTATTTTGATGCCTAAAATTAAAGAAAGAATAGTAGCAGATTATCACTGAAAAAATACATAAGGCAAGTTGCTATTATCATGAGGTGAAAACTATGAAAAAATTTTTGATTGCATTACTTTGCATTTTGATTATAGCAGGTATAGTTATTGGAATAATAGTGTATAAAGCAAATCAAACAGAGCCATCTATAGCTTTAAAAGATTATTTTGAAAAGTTATCTAATGGGGAATACGAAGCGATGTACGACTATGTAATTACAGATACTTCAAAAGAAGATTTTGTAAACAGAATTAAAAATATTTATGAAGGAATAGAAGCAAAAAACATTGCAACTACTGTACTAACAAACGTAGAAGATGAAGATAACAGTAGCATAATAAATGTTACATATAATAATTCAATGGATACAATTGCGGGAAATATGAGTTTCATGAATACTGTTAAACTACAAAAACAAGATGAGGGATATAAAATTTTGTGGAATTCATCAGTTATTTTTCCAGATTTAAAAGATGAATACAAAGTAAGAGTTTCAACATTAGATAGCACTAGAGGAGCTATTTATGATAGAAATGATATAGCTATTGCAAAAGATGGAGAGGCTAATTCAGTAGGTTTAGTTCCGGGAAAAATAGACGATACCACAGATTTAGGAAAGCTTGCAGAACTTTTAGGTATTACAGAAGACACCATAAATAATGCATTATCAGCAAGCTACGTACAAGAAGATACTTTTGTACCACTAAGAAAAATATCTAAAGATGAGCAAGATTTAAAAAATCAGTTATTGCAAATAAAAGGAGTTTTAATAACAGATATTAATGCTAGAATTTATCCATATAAAGAGGCAACATCTATACTTACAGGTTATGCACAGGATGATGAAGGCAAAACAGGCTTAGAATATGCATATAATGATAGGTTAAAAGGTGAAGATGGTGCAGAAATTTATATAACAGATGAAAGTGGAAATAAAATAAAAACGCTAGCTACTAAAGAAGTTAAAAATGGAGAAAATATTAAAACTACAATAGATATAAACATTCAGCAAAAGCTCTATAATGAATTTAAAGATGATGAAGGTGCATCAGTTGCCATGAATTATAATACTGGAGAAGTTTTAGCATTAGTTAGTACACCATCATATGATGCAAATGATATAACTCTTGGAGTTACAGATGCAGAATGGAATGAATTACAAAATAATGAAAAAAAACCGATGTTTAATAGATATTTAGCCACATATGTTCCGGGTTCATCATTAAAACCTGTTGTTGGAGCAATAGGATTAAAATATAACAGCTTTACGGCAGATGATGATTTTGGAACAAGTGGAACTAGATGGCAAAACGACAGTTCATGGGAAGATTTATATGTAACAACACTTACAACATATTCTAGCCCAGCAAATTTGAAAAATGCACTTATTTATTCAGATAATATTTACTTTGCAAAAGCAGCTTTGAAGATAGGAAGAAGCAATTTGCAAAAAGGACTTGATGAATTTGGATTTAATGATAAAATAAGATTTGTACAAGATGTTTCAAAATCTAGCTACGGTTCAATGGATAGTGATGCAGCTATAGCAAACAGTGGTTATGGACAAGATCAAATGCTTGTTAATCCGATACATATGGCAATGATATATTCAAGCTTTGCAAATGGTGGAAATATGGTAATGCCAGTACTTGAAAGGTCATCAAGTAACAGTAGCACAAATATTATAAATGGAACGAACTCATCAAATAATTTGAGTAGCTCAAGCAATAGTTCATCAAATAGTACAAGTGTAAAATATTATAAAGAAAATGTAATTTCTTCTGAAATTGCTAATACTATAAAACAAGATTTAATAGCTGTTGTAGAAACAGGAACTGGTAGAGAAGCAAAAGTAGAAGGAAAAACAATTGCAGGAAAAACAGGAACAGCAGAAATAAAGGAAACCCAACAAGATGAAAATGGAACTGAAATTGGTTGGTTCAATGCATTTGATGAAGATGGACTTTTAGTGGTTTCAATGTGTGAAAATGTAAAAGATAAAGGTGGAAGTCACTATTTACTTCCAAAAGTAAGAACAGTATTTGAATAAAGGAGAGCGTAATGAGCAAAGTTAAATGGAAAGCAGGTACATTTGAATATCCAATCCCAGCAGTAATGGTAAGCTGTGGAGATATGGAAAAATCTAACATTATTACAGTTGCTTGGACTGGTATATTAAATACAAATCCTGCAATGGTATATATTTCAGTAAGAGATTCTAGATATTCGTACAATTTAATAAAAGAAAGTAAAGAGTTTGTAATAAATTTAACAACAGAAAAATTAACATATAGTACTGACTGGTGTGGGGTGAAATCTGGAGCAAATGTAGACAAATTTAAAGAAATGCATTTGACAAAGGAAAAGGCAAATATGGTTAAATGTCCTTTAATAAAGGAAAGTCCGGTATCAATAGAATGTAAAGTTAAAGAAATAGTGCCACTTGGAAGTCATAATATGTTTATTGCAGAAGTTTTATGTATAGATGCAGATGAAAAATATATTGATAAAAACGGTGCTTTTGATATTTCAAAATGTAATTTAATTGCATATGCAAATGGAGGATATTATACTCTAGGAAAAAAGGTGGGTAAGTTTGGATATTCAGTTCAAAAGAAGAAGAATATAAAAAGTAAAAATAAGAATAAATCTTTAGCTAAAAAATAGAGAAATAAATTCAGTGGAGGAAAAAGAATGGAAAATTACATACATAAAGTACAATATTATGAAACAGATAGAATGGGACTAACTCATCATTCAAATTACATTAGATGGATGGAAGAGGCAAGAGTATACTGGCTTGATAATATAGGTTTTGGATTTGATAAGTTAGAAGAAATGGGAATTACATCACCAATTTTATCGGTAAACTGCAAATATAAAAATGGCAGTACATTTGGAGATAGTGTAGAAATTGAAACTAAAGTAATAAAATATAATAGTATAAAAATAATAATTGGTTATGTAATGACGAAAGTGGGAAGCGGAGAATTAGTTGCAACCGGAGATACAGAATTATGTTTTATTAATTTAAAAACGAGGAAACCTATAATTTTAAAAAAAGAATTACCAGAGTTTGATAAAATAATGAGAGATAGTTTAGAAGAGTCATAAAAGAAAAAAGATTTGATATAATCGATTTCGATATATCAAATTTTTTTTGCAAAATAAAAAGGAGATATCCTGCATACTCAATATCTCCTTCGAATTAGTTGGTATTTGGAATGCTTCCTAAATTTACTCGCGTAAACTTAATCCGCTATAAATAATTTATCATATTTTGTCGAAAAATGCAATATGTTGTCGCAAAAAATTTTGAAAAATTTTGAAAAAAATTAATCTTGCCTTAAATCAAGCCTTTATAGAGCATAAAGTTTTGTAAAATTTTTAAAATTATAGTTGACTTTATACAATAACTATCACTTTTAACTTGTTTTATGTAAATGGCTATACTTTAGTTTTGTTGCCATACCTCCTCTAATATGTCTTTCTGCTTTATTTTCATCTAAAACTTTCCTAACTTCATAGGCAAGAGTTGGACTGATTTCAAGTAAACGTTCTGAAACATCTTTGTGTACCGTTGTTACTTTTCGTAACGGTAGAATTTTGATTTTTTATATCATCAAAATTTGTAATTACCATAGGGCTACTTCCAATTTCATTTAGTAATTTTAATCTTACTTCTATATTTCCTTCACTACCTACTTCAATAACATCTATTATTGTTTTAAGCATTGAATTTGTAATTGTTTCATTATTTAAAATGTCATCAACTGTACTTATTGTCTTTGTAAGTTCTTTTTCTAATACATCTTTTTCTTTTATTTCAGAAGTGATTAACTTTAATTCCCTTTCTAATCTTGCTATATCTTCATTTAATGGATTTGTGTA
>CAMMFK010000015.1 GCA_946496115.1 uncultured Clostridium sp. | reverse complement strand
AGGATTAATGCCTAACCCAAAATCAGGAACAGTAACAATGGATGTTACAAAAGCAGTAAACGAAATCAAATCTGGTAAAGTTGAATACAGATTAGACAAAAGTAACATCATCCATTTAGGATTTGGAAAAGTTTCATTTGGTGCAGACAAATTATTAGAAAACTATGATGTAATCATGGCTGCAATTATAAAAGCTAAACCAGCAGCAGCTAAAGGACAATACATTAAGAGCGTTTCTATTGCAACAACAATGGGACCTGGTTTGTATATAGACCAAAAATAATTTATAATAGCCATAGACAGTAGGCAAAAAATAAGTCCTACCGAGGCTGATAAGGAGAATGTAAATTCAACCTATTAGTCTCGAAAAAGGCTATATAGGTTGATTTTTCATTATACACATATATAATGTAAAAAGTGCTAATAAAAATATTAGCAAAACATTTGCAAAAGCAAATTCTTAGGAGGTGAAAACTAAAATGGCAAACAAAGACGTTATAGCAATGAAAGAAGCAAAAGTAAAAGAATTAGCAGACCATATTAAAGATGCAAAGCTAGTACTTTTAGTAGATTACAGAGGAACAACTGTTGAAGCTGATACAAAATTAAGAAAGAACATTAGAGAAGTTAATGGAGAACTTAAAGTTATAAAAAATAACATAATTAAAAGAGCTCTTGATGCTAACAATGAATCTGGACTAGATAATGTATTAGAAGGACCAACAGCTGTAGTATCAGCAAAAGAAGATTATTTACAACCTTTAAAAGCAATATATAAATTTTCAAAAGAAAATGAAAATTACAAAATTAAAGGTGGAATAATAGATGGAAAAGTAACAAGCGTTGAAGAATTAATAACACTTGCTCAATTACCATCAAGAGAAGAACTTCTTGCAAAACTTGCTGGAAGCTTACTTGGAACTATTTCAAAACTTGCTGTTGCACTTGACCAAGTTAAGAACAAAAAAGAAGCAGAAGGAGATAGCCCAGTAGCTGAAGAAGCAAAGGCAGAAGTTACAGAAGAAGTAAAAGCATAACTAAAAATGCTTTAAATCTTCAAAATTTTAAATCATTAGTTAATTATAAAATTTGAAAATTAAATAATGAAAACAAATTAAAAACAATTAGCAGGAAAACTGCAAAATACGTGAATAGCCAATTCACAAATTGAAATGTTAGAAAGCATTTAAAAAAATTAAGGAAAATCAAAGATTTTCAAAAAATTAAAAATTTAAAGGAGGAAAATTAAAATGGCAAAAGTTGATGAATTATTAGAATCTATAGACAGCTTAACAGTAGTTGAATTAGCTGACTTAGTAAAGAAAATTGAAGAAAAATATGGAGTATCTGCAGCTGCAGTTGCAGCACCAGTAGCAGGTGGCGCAGCAGCAGGAGCAGCTGAAGAAAAGAGCAACTTCAATGTTGTATTAAAAGAAGTAGGAGCAAACAAAATCCAAGTAATCAAAGTAGTTAGAGACGCTACAGGATTAGGATTAAAAGAAGCTAAAGACTTAGTTGATGGAGCTCCAAAAACAGTTAAAGAAAACGTAGCAAAAGCTGACGCAGAAGAAATGAAAAAGAAATTTGAAGAAGCTGGCGCAACAGTTGAATTACAATAATAATTGTAAATTAAGGGCGGGCCTTAAATGGCTCGCTTTTTTTCCTTTGGGGACGGACCAAAACGTAAAAAAACTTGACTTATTTTGATATAAGTTATATTATAATTGCATATTAATTAACTAACTATATATTGAAGTGTACAAGGGGGAAACATGAAAATACTATTAGACGCAATGGGTGGAGACAATGCTCCAGATGCCAATATAAAAGGTGCAGTAAGTGCAATAAATGAAGTAGAAGCAGAAGTTGTACTTATAGGCAAAGAGGATGTTATAAGAAGTAAAATAAAAGAATTTTACGGTAAAGAAATAGAAGAAATATCTCCAAGACTAAAAATACATAATGCAACAGAAACAATAGAAATGGAAGATGTACCTACACAGGCAATCAAGAATAAAAAAGATTCATCAATGGTTGTAGGATTTAATATGTTAAAACAAGGAGACGGCGATGTATTCATATCTGCCGGTAATTCTGGTGCACTTTTAACAGGTGCTACACTTTTAGTAGGAAGAATTAAAGGTGTAGACAGGCCAGCACTAGCTGGAATATTACCTTCATATCATGGAAGATTGGTTTTAATGGATTGCGGTGCAAATACTAACTGTAAGCCTATAAACTTACTACAATTTGCTCAAATGTCTAGCATATACATGCACAACACATTAGGAATAGAATCACCAAGAATAGGTCTACTTAATATAGGAACAGAAGAAACAAAAGGAAATGAACTAGTAAGAAATTCATATAAGCTACTTACTAAATATGCTAAAGACTTAAATATAAACTTTATAGGAAATATGGAAGGAAGAGAAGCCTTTTTAGGTACAGTTGATGCTATAATAGCAGATGGATTTACAGGAAATGTATTCCTAAAAACAACAGAGGGATTAGGAAAATTAGTTAAAAAGTCATTAGTTGAAAGTTTAATGCATAATATATGGACTAAACTAGGAAGTATACCAAGCTTGCCAGCAATTAAAAGATTCTCAAAAGTAATGGATTACAAAGAATATGGTGGAGCATTATTCCTAGGAGTTCAAAAGCCAGTAGTTAAGGCACATGGAAGTAGTGATGAAAAATTATTCAAATTTACTGTAAAACAAGCAGAACAATTTGTAAAAAACAAGGCTGTTGACCAATTGACCGAAGTGTATGAATCTCAAACAAATAAAGAAAAAATGAGTGAAATAAAAGAATTTATAGCTGAACTAGAAGCTAAATAAGGCTTGAAATAGCTAAAAAGTGCACATGTTTTCTACTTGAAGATTAGCATATTCTTACCAAAATTATGAAAAAAATAGTGTACAAAAAAATATTTTAAAAAATAGCTTGACATTTCCAAAGGAATGTATTATTGTAATTGTATGAATTTACCGCAAATGAGGGGAGGTGACCTTGATGAGTTCAGAAGAAATATTAGAAAAAGTAAAGAAAATTATAGTTGAGCAACTAGGTGTAGCTGATACATCAGTAACAATGGAAGCATCTTTCATAGATGATTTAGGTGCAGACTCTTTAGACATAGTTGAACTTATAATGGCATTAGAAGAGGAATTTGATATGGAAATTCCAGATAGTGATGCAGAAAAAGTTGTAACAGTAGGAGATGTTGTTGACTACATAAAAGATCACGTAGCTTAATTTATATAAATTTTTTACGCGTAAAATTAAAACAGTATGGGGAAACCTGTACTGTTTTTGATTTTTAGAGAATGTATTTTGACCTTTAGAAATGTTTATATTATAAAACTGTAGACTTAATTGGAATATCTTGATTTTTCTTGGTATTTCTATTGTTAAAACTTAGAATTTGTGGTAGTATAATATATGTAAAACAGTTTAATAACTTAAGCAATAAAACTTGTGAAAGGAATTAATAATTATGATAAAAAAGTTGCCATATGGTATAAGTGATTATGAAAGAATAAAAACAAATAATTATTACTATGTAGATAAAACAATGTATATAGAAAAGTTGGAAGATTTACCACAACCATATATAATGCTTCTACGTCCAAGAAAATTTGGAAAAACTTTATTTACTAGCACTATAGAAAATTACTATGACGTAAAAAAGAAAGATAAATTTGAAGAACTTTATAAAGATACATACATAGGCAAAAATCCAACGAGCTTAAAAAATAGTTATCATATACTAAGATTTAATTTTTCAGGAATAGATACATCAAATGAAGAGATGACGATGAAAGGTTTTAAAAGCAAGACTATTTCTTCAATAAGATTTTTCGTTGAAAAATATGGACTAGACTTTTATATAAATGAAAATGATGATGCGGAAAATATATTGGATAATTTAATAAAGGCTTTTAATATACAAAGAGCAAATGATAAGATTTATGTTATAATAGATGAATATGATCATTTTGCTAACGAGCTATTAGGATTTAATACAGATCAGTTCAAAACATTACTTTCAAAAAATGGGAAAGTTAGAAAATGGTATGAGATATTAAAAGAAGGAACAGAAACTGTAGTAGATAGAATATTTATAACAGGTGTAGCACCAATCACATTAGATAGTTTAACATCTGGGTTTAACATTAGCACTGACATTACTAAAGATGAAGATTTTAACGGAATGCTAGGATTTACAGAAGAAGAACTTATGAAATTGATGGATGTTCAAGAAATTTCTAAAGAAGAGCAAAATGTGTTATTGCCAATAATGCGTGAAAATTACGATGGATATAAATTTTCTATAAATGGAAAAGAAAGAATATATAATTCAAATATGTGTTTATATTTTTTGAGCAATGAAGTAAGATTAAAAAGGATGCCAGATAGTTTAGTAGATGTAAACATAGCAAGCGATTATAGCAAAATCGGAAAAATGCTAGACTTATGCAAAGGAGAGAAACGTGCTGAAATAATTGAAAAAACAGTATCAGGTGAAGGCATATTGTCTGAAATAACACAAAAGTTTAATCCAGCAATGGAATTTACAGACACAGACTTGGTTTCTATGTTATATTATTTAGGATACTTAACAATAGTAGGTGAAGAACTTGGAATGCCAGAGCTAAAAGTGCCAAATAAAGTAATGAGGGAAATATATTCAGACTACTTTATTAAATTGTTGGACGATCAAGCACAAATGAGCATAGACAATGATGAATATAATGAAATATTAAGACAACTAGCATTAGAAGGAAAAATAGATAAAATAACAGAAATATTACAAAAATATTTAAAAAATCTATCAAACAGAGATTACCAAAGATTTGATGAAAAATATATAAAATTAATATTCTACTGTATATCAATGAACTTAAAAATATACAATGTAAAATCCGAATTAGAAGTACAAAGAGAATATCCAGACATACTATTAGTCCCAAGAGACAGAAGTAAAGGATACAATAGTGTAATGATAGAATTTAAGTATTTAAAAAAGAATGAAGAAAATAAACTAAAAGAAAAACAAAAAGAAGCAAAAGAACAAATAATTAAATATAGTAATTATGATGAGATGAAAGACATTGAAAAATTAAATAAGTACACAATAGTTACAGTAAATGACAAAATATACATAGAAAAAATATAAAGCAAGCAAACAGTAACAGCTTATTAAAATAGGCAATATGTGCAATAAAAAGGACAGCAACTTGCTTAAAATTAATAAAAGAAATCGAGGAAGCTATGAATATAGAAGAAATTGAAAAAAGCATAAACTATAAATTTAAAAATAAAGAGCTTTTAAAAAGAGCATTAACACATACATCATATGCAAATGAAAATAATGTAGAAAGCTATGAAAAACTTGAATTTTTGGGAGATAGTATACTAGAGTTTATATCAAGTAAATATTTATACAATACATATGAAAATTTATCAGAAGGTGAACTTACAAAAGTAAGGGCACAAGTTGTATGTGAAGATAGCTTAAAAGAAGTTGCAAAAAAGCATAAGTTCTATGACTACATTTTAGTTGGCAAAAGTGAAAAAGCAAATGGAGGCAATAGAAAAGATGCTATAATGGCAGATTGTGTAGAAGCGGTTATAGCAGGAATTTACTTTGATGGTGGATTAAATGAAGCAGAAAAATTTATTATAGAAAATTTAAAGGAAGCAACCCAATATGCTACAATGCACATAGGTATGAAGGACTATAAAACAGTTCTTCAAGAAAAATTGCAAAAGCACGGAGATGTACACATAGAATATTTAATTATAAATGAAGAAGGACCAGACCATGATAAAACTTTTACAGCAGAAGTAAAATGCAATGGAGAAGTTTTAGCTGTTGGAAAAGGAAAAAGTAAAAAATCAGCAGAAATGCAAGCTGCTAAAATAGCACTAGGAGAGTAAAACACAAGCTTAATGTGAAAATATAGAAAACATAAGTAACAAAGATTACTTGGAGGTTAGATGATTTTAATTAGTTTTTAGCTTTGAAAATACAAAAGAAAAACATAATAGAAAGATAGGGTGAGGATTTTTTAGTCAGAAAGGAAGGCTATAGTATGAAAAAGGAATATATTATACCAATTTTTGTACCAAACTTAGGATGCCCAATGGAATGTACTTTTTGTAGTCAAAAGAAGATAACAGGTCAAGAAACAAATGTAACAGCTAAAGATGTTAAAGAAACAATAGAATATTATTTAAAAAACTTTAAAGATGATAGTAAGTATGTAGAGGTAGCCTTCTTTGGAGGAAGTTTTACAGGAATAAGTGAAGAAAAACAAAAAGAATTGTTAGAAGCAGCTTATGAATATGTAAAAGCCAAAAAAGTAAACAGCATTAGACTTTCAACGAGACCAGACTATATTAATAAACACATATTAAAAATGCTAAAAAAATATAAAGTTAAAACAATTGAGTTAGGTGTACAATCATCTAATGATTACATATTAGCAAAAAGCAAGAGAGGACATACATTTAAAGATGTAATAAAAGCATCAAAATTAATTAGAAGATATAGATTTAGATTAGGACATCAAATGATGGTAGGGTTGCCAGAAAGTACTGAATTAGATGAAATAAATACAGCAAAGGATTTAATTAAACTAAAACCTAAAATGGTAAGAATATATCCGGTTTTAGTTATAAAAGACACAGCACTAGCAGAGGAATACAAAGATGGAGAGTATACACCACTTACAGTAGAGCAGGCAGTAGAACGTTGCAAAGAAATAATATACATGTTTAGAAAAAAGAAGATTGATGTTATAAGAGTAGGACTTCAAAATACAGATGAAATAACTGACCCAAAAAAAGAAGGCAGTGAAGTTTTAGCTGGTCCGTATCATCCAGCATTTAGACAACTTGTTGAGGACAGTATGTGGTATGATAGCATTGCTGAGAAAATTAAACAAATAAACATGAAAGTTAAAGAAGTTGAAATAACAGTTAATCCAGAATCAGTAAACAATGTAATAGGTCACAAAAAAGAGAATTTGAATAAATTAAAAGAAATGTATGATGTAGATATAGCAGTTAAGCCTGATGAAAACATGAAACCGGGTAAGTTTGAGGTTAATGTGGTAGAGACTTATTAATAGTTGAAAAATAATTGCGTTTTGGCGTCGTTGCTCTACAAAAGAAAATCCTCAGCGTATAGTTACATACGCTTCCGGTATTTCTTTTTTGAGCGCCTAGCCAAAAGCACAATTCTTTTCCAACTAGATTCATGCAATAAGAAAGGAACAAGATTTAAAGTGGAATACAGAATCAAATCAGACACATTTGAACTAGCAGACATTTTTGAATGTGGACAATGTTTTAGATGGAATAAAGAAGAAAACGGTAGTTATACAGGAGTTTTCCACAAAAATGTACTAAATGTGGACAAAAAAGATGATGAAGTAATATTCAAAGGTATATGTGAAGGCAATATAGAAAAAATATGTACAAATTATTTTGATTTAAATAGAGACTATTCTAAGATAAAAGAAGAATTATCTAAAATAGATGATAATCTTAAAACAAGTGTAGAATATGGAAAAGGAATAAGAATACTAAACCAAGATTTATGGGAAACAATAATTTCATTTATAATATCTGCAAACAATAATATTCCAAGAATAAAAGGAATTATAGAAAGATTATCAAAAGCATATGGGAACAAAATAGAGTATGAAGGAAAAGAGTATTACACTTTTCCAACTCCAGAACAGCTAAAAAATGTAAGTGTACAAGATTTTAGAAGTTTAGGATTAGGATTTAGAGATATAAGGCTATATGAAACTACTCACATGATTTTAGACAAAGAGGTAGATTTAAACGGATTAAGTAAAATGCCAACAAAAAAAGCTCGCGAAGAACTATTAAGACTTTCAGGAGTAGGCCCTAAAGTAGCGGATTGTATTTTACTATTCTCAACATTAAAAAGATTTGATGTATTTCCAATAGATGTGTGGGTAAGAAGAGTTATGAACGAACTATACATCAAAAATGCTGATGAAAACAAAGTAACAAAAAATGAAATTCAAAAGCTAGCAAATGAAAAATTTGGAGCGATGAAAGGTCTAGCTCAACAATATTTGTTTTATTGGAAAAGGGAAAATGCTTAAAACTGTATAAAAGACCAATATATGTTCTAGAGCATTTCAGCGAACGTAGGCGACGTAGGAGCGGAGTGCAGCGGGCAAGCTGGAGCGAATAGCGACCCGCGCAGTGAAATGCGGAAGAATATATATTGGTCGGAAATAAGCAGAAAATATGTAATTTTAGATCTCGAACTTTTAAAGCTCATAGAAAGGAAGCAAACTTTGAACATTATTTATGGTAGAAGCGGTAGTGGAAAAAGTGAATATATATATAATAAAATCAAAAGTGAACTAGAAACAGTGCCTAAAACATACATAATAACACCAGAGCAATTTTCTTTCACAGCAGAAAAAAAGCTTTTAGAAACTTTAGATGAAGGTGCTACAACAAAAGTAGAAGTATTATCTTTTGAAAGAATGGCATATAGAGTGTTGCAAGAAACTTTGGGTGGTAACCTAAAAAACATAGGTAAATCCGGAAAAGCCATGATTGTGTCATCACTTTTAGATGAAGCTCAAAAAGAACTTAACTTTTTAGGCAAAAATTTAGAAAATATAGATTTAATATTAACTCAAATAACTGAGTTCAAAAAACATGCCATAACAGCAGAAATGTTAAAAGAAAAAATGGACAAAACAAAAGATACATATTTAAAATTAAAAATAAAAGATATGTACACAATATATTCCATGTTTGAGGATAAGCTAAAAGATAATTATATTGATGAAAATGATTTGCTAAAGCTACTTGAGCAAAATATAGAAAGTAGCCATTTATTTGACAATTGCCTATTTTATATAGATGAGTTTGCAGGATTTACAAAGCAAGAATACAATGTTATACAAGTCTTAGACAGAATTGCTAAAGACATATATGTAACAGTATGCACAGATGACTTAAGGGTTATTAAAAGTCCAGAAGCAGATATTTTTTATGATAACAAGCAAACTGTTCAAACTCTAAAACAAAGAGCAGATATAAAAAATGAAATACACCTAGAAAGTTCATATAGATTTAAAAATGAAGAATTGAAACACTTAGAGAAAAATATTTTTGACTTACCTTATGAGTCATACAATAAAGATGTAGAAAACATAAAGCTTACAATAGCCAAAAATCAATATGAAGAAATAGAAAATGTTGCAAGAGAAATTTCAAAATTAGTAAGAAAAGAAGGCTACAGATATAGAGATATAGGAGTAATAACAAAAAATTTAGAAGACTATTCAAGCTTGTGCAAAGCTATTTTTAGCGAGTATGAAATACCTGTTTTCATAGATGAAAAAAAGGATATTACAAGTGATATATTTGTAAAATATGTTTTAGCTATATTAGATATATTCGCCAAGAACTGGTCATATGAAGCGGTATTTAATTATTTGAAATCAGGAATTGTAAAAATAGATAGGTTGTATGAATTAGAAAATTACTGCATAAAGTGGAATATAAAAGGAAGCAAATGGTATGAAAAGCCATGGAATTTTGGCGAAGAAGATACTTTTGAAACAGAGCAAAAAGAAGTAATTACTCCACTTTTAGAGTTTAGAAAAAATTTAAGCTCAAAAAATTCAGCAGATAAAATTAGTGAAGAATTATATAAGTTCATAGTTAAAAATACTAGTGAAAATAATAAAAACAATATTAGTCAGGTAGCAGAAAATCAAATGTCTAATAAACCATTTACAGAAGAACCAACAATCAATGTCGACAGCTACAATGCAGTTATTGATGTAATAGATGAAATAGCAGATTTGTTCAAAGATATTAAAATGTCATTTGATACATATGCAAAACTACTTAAAACAGGTTTGCAAGTTAAAGAAATAGGTCAAATACCTCAGACACAGGACAAAGTTACAGTAGGAGATGTAAATAGGTCTAAAACTCATAAAGTAAGAGCAATATTTATTATAGGGGTAAATGACGGAGTATTTCCAAGCGTACCAAGCTCAGAAGGATTTTTCAATGATAGAGATAGAGAAAATCTAAAAGAAGAAGGTATAGAGCTTGCAAAAGGTACAATTGAAAAAATGTATGAAGAAAACTTTAACATATATAAAGCATTTTCAACTGCTGAAGAAAAATTGTACATTTCATATCCTGCTAGTGATGTAGATGATAAACCACTTAGAAAATCTACAGTTATTTCAAAGATAAGAAAGATATTTCCTAAGTTGAAGGAAAGTAGCTATATAGAAGATATGAACTCAAATGAAGCAAAAGAAAATGCAAGAGGCAGTAAAGAGCAAAAAGATGAAAACCATATGCAAGCTGATGGCATTGATAAAGCGCAAGAAACTGAAATGAACATTTACACAAAAGAAGTTACTTTTTCAGAGCTTCTTTCACACATAAATAATATGAATGGAAGTTGGTATGAGGTTTACCAGTGGTATAAAAATAATCCAAAGTATTCATATAGATTAGAAAAAGCATTAGAAGGTTTAGAATACACAAACCTTCCAGAAAAAATAAACAGCCACAATGTACAAAAATTATATGGAGACACATTGCACACAACAGTATCAAGGCTAGAACAATACAAATCATGTGAATTTTCATATTATTTAAAATATGGTCTAAAGCTATCTTCAAAAGAAAAAATGGATATAAAGCCAGTAGACACAGGCTCATTTATGCACGATGTAGTTGACACATTTTTCAAAGAAAATGAAAATATAAAAGAAATTCCAGATGAAGAATTAAAGCAAATATTAGACAAAATAATAGAAGAAAAATTATCTTTGCCTAGAAATTACATATTTACAGCAACTGCTAAATATAGAAATTTAGTAAGAAGATTAAAAAAAGTTATATTCTATTCAATGAAATACATAGTGCAAAGCTTAAAAAATAGCGAGTTTGATGTAATGCAGACTGAGCTTGAATTTGGAAATAATACTTATCCACCAATAGAAATGACACTTGATGATGGAAAAAGAGTTTCTATAACAGGAAAAATAGATAGAATAGATATAGCAAAAGCACCAAATGGAAAATATATAAGAATAATAGATTATAAATCTTCTACGAAAGATATTGAGCTAAATAAAGTAATTGCGGGCTTACAACTACAATTACTTACATATGTAGATGCAATAACTCAAAAAAAAGAAGCCGAGCCAGCAGGAGCATTGTACTTTTCTTTAATAAAGCCAAAGCTAGCAAGCGCAAAAAAGGAAATGTCTAAAGAAGAAATAGAGCAAATTATTAAAAAGAACTATAAAATGAATGGCTTAGTTTTAGCAGATATAAATGTAATAAAAATGATGGATAAAAACTTGCAAACTGGAAAATCAGGAATTATTCCTGTTGAGATTAATAACAGTGGTGAAATAAATTATAAAAATTCAAAAACAGTTACAAAAGAAGAATTTGAAAATTTACAAAAATATACAATCAAATTAATCAAGCAAATTTCAAAAGAAATATTAGATGGTAATATTGATTTAAAGCCATATTATGCTGTAAACAATAAAAAAACACCATGTAGTTATTGCGAATATAAATCAATATGCCAGTTTAATCCAAAACTTGCAGGAAATAAATACAATTATATAGGCACAAAATCAAGACAAGAAATTTTGGATGAAATTTCAAAAAGGATTAATGAGTAATTAGCATTTATTCATAAAAAAGACTTGTAATAAAATATTTCTAGACATTTTAGAAAATGTGAAAGGAACGAAACGTAAAATGTATTTAATTGTAGGACTAGGTAATCCAGAGCCAGAATATAGCAAAACAAGGCACAATATGGGATTTGACGCCATTAATAAATTAAGTGAAAAATACAATATTGAAGTTAACAAAAAAGACTTTGAAGGCTTGGTAGGCAAAGGTGAAATAGAAGGAGAAAAGGTAATACTATTAAAACCACAAACATATATGAATGAGAGTGGAAAAAGTGTGATTAAAGCCAAGGACTTTTACAAAATACCAAATGAAAATATTATCATAATTTATGACGATATAGACTTAGAAGTAGGAGTAGTAAAACTTAGAAAAAAGGGTGGAGCTGGAACTCACAATGGAATGAAGTCTGTTTTAGAATTTTTAAAAACAGGAGATTTCGTTCATATTAGAATTGGTACAGGAAAGCCTATGTTTAAGGAACTACTAATACCACATGTTATAGGCAAATTAAGTGATGAGGAATATGAAAAATTAGTTCCATCTATAGAAAAAGCGGCAGAAGCTGTGCCTGTTATTTTAACGGATGGAATTGATAATGCGATGAACAAATTTAATTAGGAAAGAGAAAAAAATGTATAATATTTTAATAGATAAACAAAAAGAAAATACAGTTGTGGCTGTGGTTCAAGATGGCGAACTTGTTGAATTATATAATGAAAAAAATACTGAAAAGAGGTTAGAAGGGAATATATATTTAGGAAAAATAAAAAATATAATTCCCGGAATGCAATCAGCTTTTATTGATATTGGAGAAGAAAAAAACGCTTTAGTACATATAAAAGATATAATACCTAAAGCTAGCAATGTGACTGGTAATGTTTACGAAGACACATCAAAATATGACATTGCAAAAATAGTAAAACCGGGAGATGAAATATTAGTTCAAGTAAAAAGAGATTGTAATGAGCAAAAAGGCCCAAGAGTTACAAAGGATATAAAAATAAATGGAAAATTAGTAATATTAATGCCATATTCAAACTTTGTAACAATATCTCAAAAAGTTCAAAATGAAGATGAAATAAAAAGGTTAAAAGAAATTGCTAAAAAGGAATTGCCAGAAGGTTTTGGAGTAATTATTAGAACAGCATCAGAAGGAAAAAGCAAAGAAGAAATATCTAGTGAAATACATTTATTATTGAACTTTTGGGACAATTTATTGAAAAGAGCAAATGAGATAAAAAACAAGAATTTAGCTCCAGTAAAAATATATGATAATGACGGAATAGTTGGAAAAATAATAACTGATTTGGCAGAAAACAACCTAGAAAACATTTATACAAATGACAAAGAGGTTGTAGACCACTTTGAAACTATGAAAGATAAAATAATAGTTCAAAAAGATGTGCTTGAAAAATTTGAAGTAAAAAATAAAATGAATTTAGAAAGAAAAATATGGCTTAGTTGCGGTGGATTCATAACCATAGATAAAACCGAAGCACTAACTGCAATAGATGTAAATTCGGGTAAATTTACCGGAAATAAAAACCTAGAAAGAACTGTACTAAAAGTAAATAGAGAGGCTACAAAAGAAATAGCAAAACAAATTAGACTAAGAGATATTGGTGGAATAATTATAATTGACTATATTGATATGGAAGAGGAAAAAGACAAAGAAGAAATTAGAAATTATATAATAGAATGTTTTAAACAAGACAGATCAAAAGTACAAGTATTAGAATTTACAAAACTTGGACTTTTGGAAATTACAAGAAAGCATATACTTGGAAGATAAAATTTTACGTTGGGGACCCCCAACGTAAAATTATTTATTTTTCTCTTTAATTTTCTTAAGCTCTTCACTTCTTTTAATCTTCTGAGTAGTAGTTTTTATAATCGGCTCAGTTGAAATTAAAATTCTTCTAACGTATTTGTATGCTGGCATTTGCTTGTTTACTTTAGTTTTAATATCATTCCAAATAGTATCACAATATTCGCTTTCCTTAATATTAGGATAGGCTTTTTTTAATTCATCCTCATCGTAAATAATTTCAGCACAAATTACAATATCTGTATTTCTATCATGCTTAGAATCATCAAGAGAGCCAAATACCATGCTTTCTGTAACATAAGGAAGTTTATTTATTAGTATTTCTATCTCCTCTGGAAAGATTTTTTTACCGTTCTTAAGAACAATCATATCTTTTTTTCTACCAGTTATAAAAACATAACCTTCATCATCTATATAGCCCAAGTCACCTGTATGAAACCATCCATTTTTAAGAACCTCCTCAGTGGCTTCTTCGTTTTTATAATAACCTAGCATTATAGCGGGAGTTTTGGCTATTATTTCTCCAATACCATTTTCATCAGGGTTATCCACTTTGAGCTCAATTGTAGGTAAAGAAAAACCAACAGAACCAGTCTTTTTATTAAAACTATTTTCACCAGCCAAAACAGGAGATGTTTCAGTTAATCCATAACCTTGATGAACGTCAAAACCAAAATCATTATAACCTTTTATAGTCTCTTTATCCATAGGAGCTCCACCAGCAATAATAGTACGAAGTTTGCCACCTAAGCCATCAATAATAGATTTAAAGATTTTTCTTTTCGTTTCAATATTGCTGTGCCTAAATAGAACTCTCATAATTTTAACAAGAGTTGTCTTCTTTTGAGCTTTTATTTCTTTTAAAATCTTTTTATACATAATTTCAAGCATAAGAGGAACACATACAAATCCGGTAACTTGGTATTCAACTAAGTTGTTTTGAATGTATCTTAATCCATCACAAATAGCAATTGTAATACCACAAGAAGTACCAAATAAAAATGTTGTAGTACTTTCGAATGTATGATGAAGAGGCAAGAAAGATAGAAATTTATCCGAGGTTTTAATATCTATCATTTGACTTAATGCATAAAGGTCCATACAAATAGCATATTGAGAAAGCATAACAGCTTTTGCTATACTTGTAGTACCAGATGTAAATAAAATAATGCTCATGGCTTTATTATCTATTTTTAAATTATTGTATTTTTCTCTATCTAAGGTGTAACCTTCTTTCAACAAACTAGAATAAGACAAAATGTCATCTTTATCTTCATGGAAATCCATACAAATTTTTAATTTGCAATTAGCGTCTTTTAATACATGAACATATTTATCACTAAAAATGATGCCATCGGCTTCACTACGCTCTAATAAGTCTAAAAGCTCATTATCAGGCAAAGATTTATCAAGTGGAACAACAACTAACCCAGCAGTGGTAATTGCTAGGTAACTTACACACCATTCATATCTATTATCTGAAATAACGGCAATTCTTGAACAGTTTAGGTCCAATAGACTGCAAGCCAAAGCTTCAATATCTTTAGCAAATTGCTCATATGTAATCTTTATATGCTCTTTACTTTCAGGAGATTCTTTATATTCAAAAGCTATAAGGTCCTTGTATTTTGTTTTATATAAATTAACAAGCTCTCTAAAATCATTTAACTTTTGACCTTCATATAATTTGTTGTTCATAATTAACCTCTTATAATTAAAAATTTACCCTTATTGTATTACAAATATGGCAAATTTTCAAGAGTTATATTTTGTCGAAAGATGTCTCATAATATTAATTCTTATAAAACTGTAATATTTAATTAGAAAGTCTAGAAAATTATTGAAAAAGGAATATTTTAAATATATAATTAAGAAAAAAATTGGAGCGTAAGTAAATGACAAAAATCGCTGAAACCCTTGGGGCTGTATATATATATATATATATCGTAAGATTTAATAAAATAATTTTATGTGAACATAGAGAAAAAGCTATGTATTTTAAGCGAACGTAAAATTCGTTTAAAATATGTAGCTTTTTTGTGCTTGATAAAAAGCAGGAGGGAGAAGAAAAGTTTATGAAAAAACTAAGTAAAAAGCAAAAATTAATAGTTTTTATAGCAATATTGCTAGTTGCAGTAATATTAGCAATAGTAATTACTACAAATATAATAAGTAATAATAATCAAATAGCAAACCAAGAGGAATATTTAGCCACAACTGCAAATGCAGGATCAAGTTTAGTAGCAAGTTATATCAAAAAAGGAATAACAATTGGAGGAATAACAGGAACATTAGAAACACTTGATACATCAGATGCAACAGCCTATGCAGAAGATATAGCGTGGGGAAAAGTTGCTTATGCAAGGGGAGAAAGAATAGTAGGAACATATTTAACCTTAGGAATGCTAAAGGTAGGAGACTATGTAGCATATACGCCAGATAGTGCGGGACCATATACAGGATTAACACAGGCAAATACAGGTAGTTCAACAACAACAGATGACTCATTTACTCAAGAGAGCTTAAGTTGGAGAGTACTAAATATAAATGATGATGGTACAGTAGATTTAATAAGTGCAACTCCAACAAGTCAAAATATTTACTTGAGCGGAGCAACAGGATATAACAATGGAGTATACATGCTAAATGATGTAGCAGCAAGTTTATATAGTAATAAGAGCTTAGGTGCAACAGCGAGAAGCTTAACAATAGAAGATATAGAAGCAGGAATGAATGAGAGTGGACTAGATTATATACACAGCGATTCAAATAGCCAAGCAGCATGGGGTGAGACGTACACTTATACAGGAAGTAGGTATTATCCTAACTTATATGCACATGAAAATGGTTCAGGTATAGATTTGGCTACAACAGCAGACCCAAATTCAGCAGTAAAGGAAGATGGCATAAACCAAAGCGACAGCTATTATGACAGTCCAACAACAGAAACTTATAGTAGAGCGAATAAAGCTTTAACAATAACGCAAACATATTACTATAGGTCAATGAGTAGTAGTTATTATAAAAATAGTACATTTTACAATTTAATACATGGATTTAGCGGATATCAGTGGCTTGCCTCGCGTTGTGTCGTCGCAAGCAACTCTAGCTATGCGGGCTTCGGGCTTGGCTATGTCTACAGCAGCATCTTGAGCGGTAGCTACTTGTTCACCTCGAGCAGCAACACGCGCAACGATTATGACTATCTTCGCCCCGTAGTTTCTCTAGGGTCTAATATCCGACTAAGCTCAGGAGATGGAAGTAGCTCTAGCCCATATCAAATAGCGGACTAGCGGGAAATAGAGTAAAAAGCGGACTGTAAGGCCTTAGGTCTTACAGCCACTTATTTTTTGTTTGCTAAAAAGTTGAAACAAAATTTACAAAAGTAATTGACATAAAAACTGAATTACTATAAAATATTAACATAAATTTTATCAAATATTTTATCTCAAAAATTTAATTCTTAATTAATTCAATAAATTAAGTAACAAAATTAAAAAAGAAAAGAGGTGAACTTTTTACACTACTACTAATAATAGTATAGGTATAATTAATACTCAAAAGATAAAAATAAAATAAAGCAATAAAATTTATAAATACAATTAAAATTTGTTTCAAATGTATTATAGCTTAAAGAATTCAATAAAATTAATATATGCAACTTTTTTATCTATTTAAACTATTACAGTTAAAATTAAATTAATTTCTTAAATAAAATTCCAACAAATAATAAAAATTAATTATAAAATTTTGTAAAATAAAAATCTATTGAAAAATCGTAATATATTTGATACAATAGAAATGGAGTAATAATGAACAATGAAAAATTAAACAGTGATAATGCACCATTGCTAGATGACTACATATTTAAAAGAACATTTACTAGAGATGATCCAAATGGAATCCTAAGGGACTTATTAGAGTCAATACTAAATATAAAAATAAAAAACGTACAAGTATTAAATGTAGAAATACCAAAAGATTTATTAGATGAAAAAGCAAGTAAACTAGATATAAGAGCAGAAATAGACAATAATAAAATAATAAATATAGAGATGCAGGTAGGGTATCAAGGTTACATAGAAAAAAGAAGTACATTATACATGAGTAAAAACATAACAACGCAAATAAAAATAGCAAAGCAATATGACTTGTTAAAACCATCAATAGTAATAAATATTTTAAATTTTAATAGATTTAAAAGAAATAGTTACCATTCAATAGCCCATATGAAATTTGAAAAAACAAAGAAAGAAGAATATGTTGATATGGGATATAAAAAAGAAGATGAAATAGCAACAGATGTACTGGAAATGCACTTTATAGAATTGCCAAAGTTTATAAAGAAAAATGCAGAAGCCAAGACCAAGCTAGAGCAGTGGCTATGGCTAATAGCAGGGAGGGAGGATAAAGTAAAGATGTCAAAGCTAGATAATCCAGAAGTAAAAAAAGCAATGAAGTTGGTAGAGGAAATATTATCTGACCCAAAAGAAAGAGAAATAATAGACGCAAGAGAAATAGCAAGATTAAATTACAATTCAGGAATGGCAGAAGCAAAGAAAAGCGGAATAGCAGAAGAAAGGCAAAAGAATGAAGAAAAATTAAAGTTAGCCATATTAAAAATGCAAAAAGCTAATATGAGTGAAGAACAAATTTGTGATATTCTAAATCTAACAAAAGATGAACTACAAAAATTGATTGAAAGTTAGAAATCACATATGAGTCAAAAAAATAGGAAAGAATAACTTCATTCTTTCCTATTTTATGTTTACTAAAAAAGCTTGTAAAAAAAGTAAAAATATTGTATAATTTAAAAGTATAATGCAAAAAATAATTATTTGTTGAAAAATGTAATTTAACAAAATTAGTTATACAAAACAAAAGCATATGAAATATAAAAAAATTAGGAGGTTACCATGCCAAACAACAGAAGAAGAAAAACAAGAAAATCTACACTAATAAGAGATACAATAAGTAATAAAAACTTTATAATAATATCTTCAATATTATTAGTTGTAATAATCATTTGTGTAATAGTAAATGTAATTTTACATATTCAGGAGCAAAAGAAAATTGCAGAAGAGCAACAAAGAATAGCAGAGCATGTTGAAGAAATATATTCCGCAATGGAAGCAGACGTAGATTCAATTAATAATTTTAGAGCAAACTCTATTATTAGAATTTCTGCAATTGGAGATATTTTGCTTGGAGATAATTTAAAAAAATATGGTAAAAATTCTGATGGATTATATACTGATATATTTTCAGATATAACTAGATACTTAGAAGGCTCAGACATAACTTTAGGAACATATGAAACCAATGTAACAGATGATACTAAAGCTTTTGCAAATGCAGTAAAAGATGCTGGAATAGATTTCGTTACACTTGCTCACAATCATGCATTGGATAATGGAGAAGAAGGGCTTAAGGATACTCAAGATTATTTAGAAAGCATTGGAATACAAACTGTTGGAAAATATACAGAAGAAGTACAAGATAGAATAAAAATAATCGAAGAAAAAGGGGTAAAAATAGCAATATTAGCTTACACTTATGATAACGGAGAAACAGGAGTAAACATATATAGTGAAGAGCTAGCAAGCGAAGATTTAGCATATGCCAATGAAAACGCAGACTTTACAATAGTACTTATGCACTGGGGAGATGTTTACAAAGAAGAACCAAATAGCACTCAAAAAGCCCAGGCACAATTTTTAGTTGATAATGGTACAGATATAATAATTGGTGCGCATCCATCAGTCGTGGAGCCAATGGAAATATTGAAAAATAAAGATGGACAAGATTGTTTAGTGGCATATTCGTTAGGCGATTTTACATCAGACTTTAGCTATGAAAATTCTAATCTTGAATTAGTATTAAATATTCAAATGTATTATGACGCAGAAACAGATAAAGTTTCATTATACAAAGTAGATTATACACCTATATATATGAATGACTATGGAAGAAAAAATACAGTGAATAGATATAAATTATTAGACATGAAAAATGAAATAGCAAACTATGGTAAAGACGGAAGCACATTAGACAAAACTACTTATGATAAATTAGTAAGGGGAATTGATAGACTTAACGGAATAATAGAATAAAGAAAGGAAACACAATGAAAGTAGGATTCATATCACTTGGATGTAGCAAAAATTTAGTAGATACTGAAATGATGATAGGACTATTTAAGAAGAATAATTTTGAAATTGTAAATAATCCACAGCAGGCAGATATAATAGTAATTAATACTTGTGGATTTATTGAACCTGCCAAAGAAGAGGCAATAAATACAATATTAGAAATGGCAGAATATAAAAATCAAAATTGCAAATATTTAATAGTAACAGGTTGTTTAGCTCAAAGATATAAGGAAGATTTAATAAAAGAATTACCAGAAGTAGATTTATTTATTAAGTTTAGTGAATATGATACTATATGGGAGCAAATAAAACAATTAATTAATGATAAAACCGAAGAGAAGTCAATGGCAAAACAAGCAAACAATAATACAAAAGAACAGAGAATAACAACTGACAATCATATTAGCCAAAACGAAAAACTAGACTTCCTAAATAGAGTAATTTCAACAGGCGACAATTTTGCCTACATAAGAATAGCAGAAGGTTGCAACAATTTTTGTACGTTTTGTGCTATTCCATATATTAGAGGAAGATTTACAAGTAGAAAAATTGAAGACATTTTAGAAGAGGCAAAAAGGCTTGTAAGCAAAGGTTACAAGGAACTAATAATAATAGCTCAAGACACTTCAAAATATGGTGTAGATATTTATGGCAAACCAATGCTAGATAAGCTTTTACATAAAATAAGTGAAATAGATGGAATAGAATGGATTAGATTTTTATATACATATCCAGAAACAATTACAGATGAATTAATACAAGAAGTAAAAAATAATGATAAAATATGTAAGTATTTTGATATTCCAATGCAACATATATCAGACAGAATATTAAAAAAGATGAATAGAAAAAGTACTGGTGAAAGCATTAGAAATTTAATTACTAAATTAAGAAAAGAAATTCCTGGTGTGGTTATTAGAAGTACATTAATGGTAGGCTTTCCAGGAGAAACCGAAGAAGATTTTGAAGAATTATATGAATTTGTAAAATGGGCAAAATTAGATAAATTAGGATGCTTTGCATATTCAAAAGAAGAAGGCACAGTTGCTTCTAGAATGGAAAACCAAGTTCATCCTATGACAAAGAAAAGAAGATACAATAAAATAATGGCTTTGCAACAAGAAATATCTAAAGAAAATATGAAAAAACATATAGGAAAAACTTTAAAAGTATTAGTTGAAAATTCTACAGCCGGTAACGAATATATAAATGTGCAGGAAAACAGCGAGAAAAATAGTAATACAAACAAGTTTGAGTATGACTGTATAGGCAGAACATACATGGACGTACCAGACATTGATGGAGTCATATATATTAAAGGCATAGCAAAACCAAATACATTTGTAAATTGTAAAGTTACAGATTTTAAAGAATATGATTTGATGGGAGAAATTAAGTAATGAATAAGAAAGGGGACTTATTACACCACTCAATAATTTATAAAGTATTAAGTAGTCTGCTTTATTTAATAGCATATCCTATTTTATTTATTCTTACAAAATTATGGCATGGACTTAAAATAGAAGGAAGAATGAAAAAGTTGTACAATGAAAGAACAGAAAAGAATGGAGAAATGCAAGAAGAAAATGTGTAAATTTGTTAAATCTAGTTTTTATGAAAAATAGTTTTTAATATTATAGTTGGAAATTTAATTATACATAATATAATGATTGAAAATCATAACAAAATATGGTATAATTGTAACATCCGAATGCAACATTTGACCTAAGGAGGTTACAAATGTACCAACAAATCACAAGTATTAAGTGGGTAAAATGTTGGAGGTGTGGACTTCCAATTGTTTTACAAGTTGGAAGTGCTATTCCTATAGGAATGGAAGCGAGGTGTCCTCGCTGTGGAAGTGTACGGTCCGTATCAGCAAACTCTTTTCTGAAAACGTCGGAAATTCCAAATGAATGGAAAGAGATCACTCTTAAATCTATTGGAGTTACAGGCTTGAATCAGAGGAAAGAGTAACAAAGGGGAGAATTTAATGGTCAAGAAAAAAGAGAGAGCACTTGCTCTCTCCAGACTGTTGACAAAGTATATAAAAATATTTTGCTCAACAGTCTTTTCTTTTTTA
>CAMMFK010000014.1 GCA_946496115.1 uncultured Clostridium sp. | reverse complement strand
CCTATGGATAGACTTCTTTGTGGAGATGTTGGTTATGGAAAAACAGAAGTAGCAATAAGGGCAGCATTTAAAGCTGTTATGGATAGTAAGCAAGTTGCATACCTAGCACCAACAACAATCTTGGCAAGCCAACAATACCAAGAGTTTAAAGAGAGAATGGCAGAATATCCAATAAGAATAGAGCTATTAAATAGATTTAAAACTCAAAAACAGCAAAAAGATATAGTAGAAAGATTAAAACAAGGCAAAGTAGACATAGTCATTGGAACTCATAGAATTCTTAGTAAAGACGTAGAGTTTAAAGATTTAGGACTTTTAATAATAGATGAGGAACACAGATTTGGAGTAAAAGATAAAGAAAAAATTAAGCAATATAAATCTACAATAGATGTACTTACAATGACTGCAACACCTATACCTAGAACCTTACAAATGTCAGTTGTAGGAATAAGAGATATGTCAGTTATTTATGAGCCACCACAAAATAGAAAACCTATTCAAACATATGTACTTGAATATGACAAAGAGGTTATAAAAGAAGCTATCACAAAAGAATTAGAAAGAAATGGTCAAGTATTTTACATATATAATATTGTTGAGTCAATAGCCAGAAAAGCTCAAGAAATAGAAAGCTTGGTGCCTGAAGCAAAAGTTGCGTACGCACATGGAAAAATGAGTGGTGGTGAAATAGAAGATATAATGCAAGACTTCATAGATGGAAAAACTAATGTGTTAGTTTGCACAACAATACTAGAGTCAGGAATAGATATACCAAATGCAAATACAATTATTGTAGAAAATGCAGACAGATTCGGCTTAGCACAACTTTATCAAATAAGAGGTAGAGTTGGAAGAAGCGATAAACAAGCCTATGCATATATAACTTACAAGAGAGACAAAATGCTTTCAGAAGATGCAACTCAAAGATTAAAAGCAATAAAAGAATTTACTGAATTTGGTTCAGGTTTTAAAATAGCAACAAGAGATTTACAAATAAGAGGTGCAGGAAGTATATTTGGCGAAATGCAACATGGACATATTGAACAAATAGGTTACGATATGTATAACAAACTTCTAAACGAAGTTGTAAAAGAAATGAAAGGCGAAAAGGTAGAAGAAGAGGAAGAAATAACAATAGACTTAAATATTTCTTCATACATACCAGAAGAATATATAGAAGACTCAGCTCAAAAAATTGAGATTTACCAAGACATTGCAGGTGCAAAAACAGAAGAAGATATACAGAATATTATTGATGAAATTATTGATAGATATGGTGAAATGCCAGAAGAGGTATATAATTTACTAGAGATTGCAAGAATAAAAAATTTATGTAGAAAAGCAAATGTAACTAAGTTACAACAAAAACAAAATGATGTGGTTATATACTTTAAGCGTTTGAGTGATGAAGCATTAAGAGATATTATACTAAAATATAAAACTAAAGTTAGATTTTCACCGGGAGAAAAGCCATATGTTACATTAAGGATTGAAAAAGATGTGGTGAAGGAATTGAAAGAGTTTTTTGAGTGTCAAGAGGGGACGCCCCTTTTTTGACACTATCGTGTCAAGTAAGGGATGTCCCTATTGACACGTCTCATATAGGCACACATAACAAAAAAGAGTGCCACGGAAGACCGTGGCACCGGACTAGGTGACATCATCAAAAGACAATTGCTTGAAATTTGGATGATTATCGTTAGTGCTTGAAACTTTAGAAGCTTCAATTCTAGCTTTTACAACCTCAATCCTCCGACCATCACGAGTGTAGTAATGGTCTATAAGAATTGAAACATTTTTCTGCTCTAGTGAGCAAGTGTCTCTTCTAGGACAGTTGTCACAATACTGCCGCATGTCAACCATAATATATTCCTCCAACACAAAAAGTCTAAAATATATTATACCATAAAAAGTGAAAAAACGCAAATTTAAGAGGAATACACAGGAAAAATTGAAATTCTTTTGGAAGCTAAAAGTTTGAGATACAAAGAATGATATTTAATTTGAAAGGAAGTAAAATGATAATTTCTAGTAAAGATAATGAAATAGTAAAAGAAATAAGAAAATTAAAAGAGAAAAAATACAGAAAAGATAAGTTTATAGTCGAAGGTATAAAAATGCTTGAAGAAGCAATAAATGAAAATGCAAGTATTGACTTAATTGTTATTAGAGAAGGTATTGACTTAAGAAGTGTTATTTCAAATGTTTTGCCTAAAAACAATGCTGATAGTGGAATAAAAAGCAAAAATATTTTAGATGTAATATCTAAAATAAAAAACATAACAGTAACTAGGAAAGTTTTTGATACATTAACAGATGTGGTTTCGCCTCAAGGAGTGCTTGCAGTAATTAACAAAAACAAAAAGGTAATAAATTCAGATTCAAATATAATAAGCAAAAACAATGAAATAGATACAACAGCAGACTACATTTTAGCACTAGATGGCATTCAAGACCCGGGAAATTTAGGAACAATTATAAGAACGGCTGATTCTGCAAATTTAAAACAAATAATAGTATCTAAAAACACTGTAGATGCATACAGCCCAAAAGTTATAAGGTCAACAATGGGAGCAATTTATAGAGTAAATATAATAGAAGTAGAAAATTTAGAAGTGACTTTAAAAGACTTGCAAAAGGATGGCTTTAAAGTCGTGGTTACTTCATTAGATACAAATAACAGCATTTATGATATATCTTATAATAAATCAATTGTAGTAATAGGAAATGAAGCAAATGGAGTAAGCAAAGAAGTACAAGAATTAGCAAATGAAAAAGTAAAAATACCAATGCTAGGCAAAACCGAAAGCTTGAATGCAGCAGTTGCAACGGGTATTATGATTTATGAGTATGTGAGGAGAAAAAATGAGACTAATAGTACAAAGAGTTAAAAATGCAAAAGTAGAAGTAGATAATAAAATTGTAGGACAAATAAATGGGGGCTATATGGTGCTTGTTGGTGTGGGTTCAAATGATACAGAAAAAGAAGCGGATTATTTAGCAAAAAAGCTAATTAATTTAAGAGTTTTTGAAGATGAAAATGGCAAAATGAATTTAGGGCTAAAAGATGTAAATGGAGAACTTTTACTTATATCTCAATTTACTTTATATGCAGATTGCTCTGGTGGAAATAGACCATCTTTTATAAATGCAGCGAAGCCAGATAAAGCAAATGAACTTTATGAGTATTTTTGCAAAAAATGTGCGGAAAGTGTACATGTTCAAAAAGGAGTATTTGGGGCACATATGGAAGTAACACTTCAAAATAGCGGACCGGTGACGATATTGTTGGAAAGATAATCTTTAAAATTTTCATATTCTTAATCTGTTTAAAAGAGGGTGATTGACAGTACAGAAAGTAAAAGTAACGAAATCTAGCAATGATAAAAAATTTTAATTAAAAAATAATTTAGCTTTCTGGTTTTTTTTGACGCCAAAGCCTTGAAATTACCATAAAAACTGAGTATAATAATATATATGTTGAAAATAAAAGCAGAAAGGGCAGTAGAAATGTACAGAAATCATAATTGTGGAGAATTAAATATAAAAAATGTTGGAGAAACAGTAGAATTAGCAGGATGGGTACAAAGAATTAGAAACTTAGGATCCATGCAATTCGTTGACTTAAGAGATGAAAAAGGAATTACACAATTAGTAATTTCAGACGAAAATCTAAAAGAGCAAATGAACGAAATTAACCCAGAATCAGTTATAAGTATAGAAGGAAAAGTTGTAGAACGTTCAAATAAGAATCCTAAAATGCCAACTGGGGAAATAGAAATTGAGACTAGCAAAATCACACTATTAGGCAAATGCAAAAGTACTTTACCTTTTGAAATAAATTCAGAAAAAATAGATATTAATAATGTAAGAGAAGATTTAAGACTTCAATATAGATACTTAGATTTAAGAAATGACAAGTTGCATAAAACTATTTTGTTACGTTCAAAAGTTATGAAATCAATAAGAAATAAAATGGATGAATTAGGATTTACAGAGGTTCAAACACCGATTTTAGCTAATTCATCACCAGAAGGTGCTAGAGATTACTTAGTTCCAAGTAGACTTCATGCAGGAAAGTTTTATGCACTTCCACAAGCACCACAACAATTTAAGCAACTTTTGATGGTTTCTGGTTTTGATAAATATTATCAAATAGCACCATGCTTTAGAGATGAAGATCCTAGAGCAGACAGGGCTCCGGGCGAATTTTATCAACTTGACTTTGAAATGGCTTTTGCAACTCAAGAAGATGTATTTAAAGTTATTGAAGAAGTTGTGCCAAGTGTATTTAAAGAACATACAAACTGGAAAGTAGATGAAGGGCCATTTGTAAGAATTCCTTACAAAGAGGCAATGGAGAAGTATGGTATAGATAAGCCAGACTTAAGAAATCCACTTATTATACAAGATGCAACTAATTTGTTTAAAAAGACTGAATTTAATGCATTTAAAAATAAAACTATTAAAGCAATTGTTGTACCAAAGGGTGGCTCTCAAGGTAGAAAGTTCTTTGATAATATGACAGAATATGCAGTAAACGAGGCAGAAGCACAGGGCTTAGCTTGGGTTAAAGTTGATGATGAAAACAACCTAACTGGTGGAATTGCTAAATTTATTACAGATGAAATAAAAACTGAACTTGGAGCTAAAGCTGGAGATAGCATTTTCTTCATAGCAGATGAATTACAAAGAGCTCAAAAAATAGCAGGTTTAGTTAGAATAGAACTTGGAAAAAGACTAGATTTAATAGAAAAAGATGTATATAAATTCTGCTTTATAGTAGATTTCCCAATGTATGAATATAACGAAGACGAGCAAAAAATAGATTTCAATCATAATCCATTTTCAATGCCACAAGGTGGAATGGAGGCATTAGAAACTAAAGAACCACTAGACATTTTAGCTTACCAATTTGACTTAGTATGCAATGGCTATGAAATGGCATCAGGAGCCGTTAGAAATCATGACCCAGAAATAATGAAAAAAGCATTTGAAATAGCTGGATATACAGAGGAAGATGTTAAGAAAAAATTTGGTGCATTATATACAGCATTCCAATATGGTACACCACCACATGCAGGTTGTGCACCTGGGTTAGATAGAATGATTATGCTTATTGCAAACTCAACCAATATAAGAGATGTTATAGCATTTCCTAAGAACAAAAAAGCTAGAGATGTTATGATGAATGCACCAAGTACAGTTACTGATGAACAATTAAAAGAGGTACATATTAAAGTAACGGAGTTTGAAGAGGAAGAATAAAAATAAAAGGTGAACCTAAGTTAAGAGGTTCACTTTTGGACTCTAAGAGAGGAAGTAAGAGTGAATTATCAAGTAAGTGAGTTTGAACAACAACATATAAATAAAATTAAAGAGGAATTAGAAAAATATCCTAATATTACAGCCATGGAAAAGGCATATTATATCTATTATAGAATGTGTCAATTTTATATAAGAAACTATGATTATTATTATGGGCATGGCAAAGAATTTGTGAAGGCACAATACTATAAACAAACAGAGAAAGACAGAAAATCCACATGCTATCAGGAAAATGCAGGTATTAGTGAAGCAATGAGACAAATTGGAATTTATGCAGGATATATACAATCAGATAAATATCATCATGTGGATGGCTATTTTATGCTAGATACAAAAGCTGTATACTTCTTTAATGCCTATGTAGACTTAACTAGAGCAAAAACGGGAAAAATATTGAGAGGATTTGGACTCGATATTGAAACAATTAAATTTACTAGAATGAGAGATTACATAGAATTTATAATAAACTATTTCAATAAAAATGGAATAAATATAAATAACACTAATGCAAAAGAAATTACAGAAGAAAAAATAAGAGAAATGAATCAAAAGTTAGGAATAAACTATTATGCAGTACCAACAAATGATTTTATAAGTAAACTTGAAGAAGTAATGGAAAATGAGGAATATTTGGAAAGAAAGTTCGGAACTAAAGATAAAGGAAAACAGATTGAGGGAATAATAGATATTCTTAATATCCACAAAGTTCCAAATGATACAGAATTTGAAATTGACTATTCTACGGGGAGTGAATACTACAGTAGAATCTTTGAAATGTTTCCTGCAAAATATGTAGAAATTTTTGACGGAAAACAAATAGGAGAGCAAGCAGATAGTGAAAGAAAAATATTCTTTGTAAAGGAAGAGGGAAAATTGGTTGCATATGAGTTTGATGAAGAAAATAAGAAACTTAAGAAACAAAATGTAGATGAACTAGCTAAACAGAATATTGATTATTTATATAATTATAGAGGATATGAAAAATTAGAAGGAAACAAAAGAAAAATCAGATATGCAATTAATATGATGCAAAAAGAGTGCGAAGTTCCAGAACACTAGAGACAAAGCGAACGTCTTTGCCAAGTGGAGACAAAACATTAATAAATACGATAAAGTCAACAAGAAGCGTCCACGCTGACACCATTGACACATAACTAATATTGTGATATAAAGTATATGGATAAAAATAATTAAAGCATTCCTATGTAAGCATTATAAATCAACCTAGGAAGGAATGAATATGAAAAATATAAAAGACTATGATTTAAATGAATTAAAACAAGAACTTATAAATATAGGTGAAAAGCCATTTAGAGCAGAACAAATTTTTAAATGGTTATATGTAGAAAAAGTACATAGTTTTGATGAAATGACTAATTTATCTCTAGAACTAAGAGAAAAATTAAAGCGAAACTATGATATGTGTAATTATACTGTAGTAAGAAAACTCGAATCAAAAGATGGCACAAAAAAATATTTATTTGGTTTAAGTGATGGAAACGCTATAGAATCAGTACTTATGCAATATCACTTTGGAAAAACAGTATGTGTGTCTTCACAAATTGGCTGCAAAATGGGATGCAAATTTTGTGCATCAACAGGAATTGCATTTGTAAGGAGTTTAACATCAGGCGAAATTGTAGAACAAATAATTGCAATTGAGCAAGATATAGGTGAAAAGATTTCAAATGTTGTATTTATGGGAATTGGAGAACCTTTTGACAATTATGACAATGTAATGAATGCCATAAAAATATTAAATAATCAAAAAGGATTAAACATAGGAGCTAGACACATAAGTGTTTCAACAAGTGGAATAGTTCCAAAAATTTATCAGTTTGCAGATGAAAATGTTCAATGCACATTGTCAATTTCATTACATAGTGCAAACAATGAGACAAGAAGTAGTATGATGCCGGTAAATAATGCATATAATATACAAGAGTTGATAAAAGCTTGTAAATATTATATTAGCAAAACAAATAAGAGAATTTCATTTGAATACGCACTGGCAAAAGACAATAATGACAATCAAAAAGCAGCAGATGAATTGGTAGATTTATTACATGGAATGTTATGCCACGTAAATTTAATACCTATAAACAAAATTGAAAATGGAAAATACATAAAAAGCTCTAATGAAAACATAATAAAATTTAGAGATTACTTAAATAGTAAGGGGATTACAGCAACAATTCGTAGAGAGCTAGGATCAGACATAGATGCAGCTTGTGGACAACTAAGAAGAAAGAATCTAAAGTAAATTTTCAGTTGGAGAAGGTCCTAAACTGAAAAAAGATACAAAAAATTAGGAGGAAAATATGATACAAGCTTTTGCAACCTCAGATATAGGAAAAGCTAGACAAATAAATGAAGACTCATATTTTGCTTCCAGACCAGATGACGAAGTACAATTATTTATTGTAGCAGATGGCATGGGAGGATATAAAGGCGGAGAAATTGCAAGCAGTATGGCAGTAAAAGCAGCAAGAAACTATATTTTAAGCAATTTTGAAAAATCTAAAATAGATAAAGAAACATTGCTAAGTTTAGTCAAAAGTAGTAGCCAATATGCAAACATGGTTGTATATGAAAAGGCAAAAAATAATGAAGAGCTAAAAAATATGGGAACTACTTTAGATATTTGCTTGATTTATCAAAACAAAGCTTTTATTTCACATATTGGAGATAGCAGAATATATAGAATTAGAAAAGAATTTATGCGAAAACTTACAAAAGACCATAGTTATGTACAGCAATTGGTTGACGAAGGAAAAATAACAAAGGAAGAGAGCATGAATCATCCAAAAAAGAATATGCTTATTAAAGCATTGGGATGTACAGAATTTATTGAACCAGACAGCATGATAAAAGGTTTTATAAAAGGTGATATAATTCTAATGTGTACAGATGGATTAACAAACATGGTAAATGAACAAGAAATTTTTTATATTTTAAAATCAAATACAGCCCAGCCATCTAAAGACTTAGTTGCAAAAGCAAATGAAAATGGTGGACTTGATAATATTACAGCTATTGTAATAAAATAAAATAATTTAAAATAAAGTAAAAAGACTAAACAATAAACCTAAAAGTAAAATACTAAAATCTTTCAAAAGAGAAAGGAAATTATTATGAATTTGATAGGTAAAATAATTGGAAATAGGTATGAAATCCTTGAAGAGGTTGGGCTCGGAGGAATGGCAACAGTTTATAAAGCAAAAGATCACGTGCTTAATAGGTTAGTTGCTGTAAAAGTTCTAAAAGATGAATTTACAACAGATACAGAATTTATTAAAAGGTTTAACACAGAAGCACAAGCAGCAGCAAGCCTTTCTCACCCCAATATAGTGTCAATATATGATGTAGGACATGAAGACGAAAACAACTTGTACTATATTGTAATGGAACTTGTACAAGGCAAAACATTAAAAGAAATAATAAATAGCGAAGGAGTACTTTCTTGGAAATGGGCTGTAAATATAGCAATGCAAATAGCATCTGCCTTAGAACTTGCCCATAAAAATGGAATAGTGCATAGAGATATAAAACCTCATAATATTATAATTACTGAGGACGGAATTGCAAAAGTTACGGATTTTGGTATAGCAAAAGCAGTATCAAATTCAACAATAACAGCATTTGGAACAACAATAGGTTCAGTACATTATTTTTCACCAGAGCAAGCAAAAGGTGGATTTACAGATGCAAAATCTGATTTATACTCTTTAGGAGTAGTAATGTATGAAATGCTTACAGGAAAAGTGCCATTTGATGCAGATACACCAGTATCAGTTGCATTAAAACATATGCAAGAGGATCCAAAAGAACCTATTGAGCTAAACCCAGAAATACCATCAGCAGTAAATCAAATAGTGATTAAGGCAATGCAAAAAGAGCCATCAGCAAGATATCAAAATGCAACAGAAATGTTACATGACTTAAGTAAAGCATTAAAAGACCCGGACGGAGATTTTGTTATAATAGAAAACAAAGATGGCGGATACACTAGAGTAATGCAAGCTATTTCAGATGATCAAATAAATTCAGGAAAAAAAGAAGAAGTTAAAACAAAAACAAACTTTTTCACAGAACATCCAAAGGCAAAAATAGCCATTATAATTTTAAGCTTAGTTTTATTGTTTGTTATAGTGTTTTTAATAACAAAAATTGCAATTGATGGTGGAATTAAGTCAAGAGTTGATATGCCTAATTTAGTTGGAAAAACACAGGCAGAAGCAGAGCAGTTGGCAAATGATTTAGGTATTACCTTAGAAATAACAGAGGTTGCAAGTAGTGATGTTGAAGAAGGAAAAGTAGTATCACAAGATCCAGAATACACAGAAAGTAAAATAGAAAAAGGCTCTACAATAAAAATAAATGTAAGCAAAGGCCCTGAAGAAACTGAAATGGTTAAATTAGAGGGAATGAAAATAGAAGATGCAAGAAATACAGCAGAATCATTAGGAATAACTTTAGATGAACAAACCGAAAATAGTGATACAGTAGAAGCCGGCATTATTATAAGACAAGACACAGCAGTAGGAACACTTGTAAAATCTGGAGACACAGTAGTTGTACACATTAGTGCAGGTGTAGAAAAAGTTAGAGTTCCAACAGTACTTGGAATGGATGAAGGTACAGCAGTAGCAACTTTAAAAAACGCAGGTCTAAATCCAAAAGTTACTTACGAAAGTAATGAAGAAGAAGACGACGGAAAAGTAATATCTCAAAGCATTGACGCAAATGCAGAAACTGCAAAAAATTCAAATATAGATATTGTTGTAAATAAGATTGTAAAAGAGCAAAAAACAATTAATGTTATAGTTGATGTTAAATCAATTATGGGAAGTAGCTCTTCACAAAATACAAATACTGCAAACGAAACTACAGAAGCACCTGAAACAGTTAATGTTACAATATTAATAGACGGCGCAGAAAGAACTCAAAACTCAACAAGTGTTAATAATTCATCATATAATGCATACTCATACACATCAACAGGAACACATGACATAACTGTTAGAGTAGGTTCAAACTATACAAGAACAAGAACAATTAACTTTGATGAATCGGATAATAATAGAAACGTAATATTTGATAAGAACACAGTAAGTGATTAAAAACAAATCCCACCTTAAGGATTATCCTTAAGGTGGGATTTGCTATGAGAATTAAACTCTCATATAGATAGCTGCATAACAGTCATTTTCATGACAGTCAATGGAGGCGGAAAAATTTCCTAATGAATCGAAGAAACCAATGACATCCTGAAGGAGATTTTTGGCTTCATCATATGAATAAGACGAAATGGATAGTTCTTTAGAAGCGTTGTCCGCTAGACAAATTAAAAATTTGATCTGGTCATCAGAAACCTGGCTTGTTTTCAAAGCCACTTTTGTAGTGCAAAAACTAGTTTGAGAAAGGCTCTGGTCGATGAGTACATTCATGATATGAATGCACAGTTTTGAAAAGTCTGGAGTAACTTCGCTCTGAATTTCATTAATGCTTCCAAAGAAAGCATCACTGATATTAATTAGCCGTTGGAAAAAATCCTTATCTTTCATATTGCTACTACCTCCTTAAGCAGTGTGTAAAAAAACGGATAAAAAAAGTATAACATAACTGATAAGATAATTCAATTGCAAATTATCAAAAATATGATATAATATTAAAAACATATGTATATTAACTGTTTTCAGATATGATAAAATATACATACAAGATTTTTGTGGCATTAGAAATAAATGTAATAAAAAGGAGTTTTAATGAAAGCAACAATAATACAAAATATATCAAATCAATATAAAGTAGTAGATGAAGAAGATAATGTACATATTTGCACAGCAAGAGGAAAACTAAAAAATAATAATCAAGTTCTAAATAAAAGAGAAGAAAATGCTTTAAAAATAGTAAGCAATTTTGGAAAAATAAATACTTTAACTCCTGTTGCTGGAGATAAAGTCGAAATAGAAAACGAAACTATTACTAAAATTTATGAAAGAATTAATTTTATAAAAAGGCCTAAAATAGCAAATGTTACACAGGTTGTTTTTGTTGTATCTTTAAAAGAACCTGAACCAGATATACTAATGTTAGATAAGCAATTAGCATTTGCTGAGAATATGAGATTAAAAAGTATAATTGTACTAAATAAATGTGATTTAGCAAGCAGTAAAGAAATAAAAAGCATATATGAAAAAGTAGGTTATCCTGTGCTTGAGATGCAAGCTAAAAATAATGTGGGAGTTGATAAATTAAAAGATTATTTGAAAGGAAATATTACCGTATTTTCAGGAAATTCAGGAGTAGGCAAATCAACAATTATAAATAGTTTATTTGAAAAAAATATTACAGAAGAAGGTTTAGTTAGCCAGAAAAATAAGCGAGGGAAAAACACAACAACAGCAGTTACTTTATATGAATTAGAAAAAAATACATATATCGCAGATACTCCAGGATTTAGCACATTTGATATTAATGAAATAGACTATAGAAATTTAGATAAAGAATTTATTGATTTTATTCCGTTTATACAAGATTGTAGATATGTGGGTTGTAGCCATATTTATGAAAATGAAAAAGAATGTAACGTAAAAAGAGCAGTACTTGATGGCAAAATATCAAAGTCAAGATATGAGAATTTTGTGAAAATATATAAGGAATTGGAAGAAAATTATAAGAGGAGATATAATTAATGGAAGTTTCAACATCACTACTAAGTGTTAAAAAAGAAGATATTATTCAAACAATATATAATTTGGAAGTAGCTCATACGGACTACTTTCATATTGATGTTATGGATGGGAGATTTGTAGAAAATGATACATCTGAAACAATGAGAATTTACTGTGAATACTTAAATCAAGTAACAAATGTGCCAATAGATGTTCATTTAATGGTTACGAATATAAAGGAGTATATAGATAGTTATTCAATATTCAATCCAAATATTATTACTTTTCACTATGAAGCTTGCAAAGATGATACAGAAGTAGATAAGTATATTGAACAAATTAAAGGTAGAGAATGCAAAGTTGGCTTAGCAATTAAACCTAATACTGACATAGAAAAAATAGTAAAGTTTTTACCAAAAATAAACTTATTATTAATTATGTCAGTTGAACCTGGCAAAGGTGGACAAAAATTCATAGAAAGCACTGTAGAAAAAATAAAGAAAGCTAAAGCAAAAATTGACGAGCTTGGCTTAGATACAGAAATAGAAGTTGATGGAGGAGTAAATTTAGAAAATTCGAAAGAAATAAAAGAAGCGGGAGCTACCATGCTTGTAAGTGGTACAGAAATAATTAGTTCAAAAGATTATAAATATACAATTAAAAAGATGAAAGAATAGAGAAAGGTTTTTAATAAAAAACTATAAAAGAAAAGATAGCCATTGTGAGCCGAGTAAATGCCTTGGAATGCGGAGCGTACGCAAACATATAAGAAAGAGAGTAATTTGAAAGAAATTAATTTCATAATTATGAGTGATTATTAAGCCAATGGAGAAAGGAATGGATTTTTAAATGGACCAAAAAAAAGCAGTAAAAATAATAAAAAAATTAAAAGAAATGTATCCAGATGCAACATGTAGTTTAGATTTTTCAACTCCATTTCAAATGCTAGTTGCAGTATGTTTATCTGCACAATGTACAGATGAAAGAGTTAATAAAACCACTCCTGCAATCTTTGAAAAATATCCAACAGTTTATGACTTTAACAACATGGATATTAAAGTATTAGAAGAGTTAATACATCCTTGTGGATTTTATAAAAATAAGGCAAAAAATCTAAAAGCAGCAAGTAGGATGATTGTAGAAAAATTTAATGGCGAAGTACCGGATAATATGGAAGATTTAACAACTATCCCCGGAGTGGGGAGAAAAAGTGCAAATGTAATAATGCTAGAAGCATTTCACAATCCTCAAGGAATAGCAGTAGATACTCATGCAAAAAGAATTTCAAATAGACTTGGCTTTTCAGATGAGAGTGATCCATTAAAAATAGAACAAGATTTATTAAAAGTAATACCAAAAGAATATTATTATGATGTCAATCATTTATTAGTATGGCATGGAAGAAATACTTGCACAGCGAGAAATCTAAAGTGTGAGGAATGTGCATTAAAAGATTTGTGCAAAGAATATAACAAAGAGTGATTTGAATGTTGAAATTTAAAAAGAAATAAAACTAAGTAGAAAAATGCCGATAGGAACGCTCCTATTTGACACAGAATTTTTATAAAAATATTTACGCGAACCTAGTTGACATATTGTTTCTTTGATAAAAAATTTTGATTTTGAAAATAAAAATTAAACAAATAATTGATTGAAACTTGCCTTTTGACTAAAAAATATATATAATAAAATTATGAGGTGATAAAAATGAGTCAAAAAGTTTATAGTATAGATGAAATAAAAGAAATATTAGCTACTTTATTGGAAAATATGCCAGTATATAGCGTTATTCTATTTGGTTCATATGCACAAAACAATGCAAATAAAAATAGTGATATAGATTTAATAATAGATACAAAAGGTTCATTAATGGGATTTAAATTGTATAGTCTTATTACAAAAATAGAAGAAGCATTTAAGAAAAATGTAGATGGATTTGAAAAGACAGAGATAATTAAAAACTCTGCTATAGATAAAGAAATAAAGAGGACAGGAGTAGTTGTATATGAAAAATAAAGAATATATATCTTTTATTAAAATGATAGAATATATTGATGAAGGTGAATTGAAAAACTAAAATATATTTAGAAAAAGTAATTTCTAGTAAAAAAGATTCTCAAAAATTAAATCAAAAACTAGTTGACATATTATTTTTTAGTGATATAATAGATTTTGTAAAGGCAGTAAGAGACAAAGTAAAATAAAGGTTGCTTAAAGAGAGAATTAGTCATAGGCTGAAAGCTAATTCAAGTAAACATATTTGAAAAACTACCTCTTCAAGCTTCTAGCGAATAAGTTAGACGGTTGGTGCGTTATAGCCAAAAAATGAAGTGAAATATTCGGGTGGAACCGTGCTTATATAAGTACCCCAGAGCATAATTTATAGTTATGCTCTGGGGTTTTTGAATATAAAGCTCCAATATATGTTCTTTCATATTTCACTGTGCGGTTCGCTTTGCTCAGCGCTTGCACGCTCCACTCAGCATTAAAAAAGAACAAGACAAATAGCGCGCTTAAAGTAATCTTTAAGGCGCGTAAAAGCTTCGTTCGCTGAAATATTCAAGAACATATATTGAAGCAATTAAATTAAGAAAGGAGATTACTATGATTAAAGTAACTTTAAAAGATGGCTCTCAAAAAGAAGTAGAGCAAGGAATTTCAATTTATGACTTAGCTAAACAAATAAGCGAAGGGTTAGCAAGAAACGCAACTTGTGGAAGAGTTGACGGAAAAGTAGAAGATTTAAGATTTAAACTAGAAAAAGATTGTAATGTTGAAATCTTAACTTTTGATAGTGATTTAGACGGAAAAAAGGCTTATTGGCATACAACTTCACACATAATGGCTCAAGCAGTTAAAAGATTATTTCAAAATACAAAATTGGCAATCGGTCCAGCCATTGATGACGGATTTTATTATGATTTTGATGTTGAAAATAATTTCACAGATGAAGATAAAGAAAAAATAGAAGCGGAAATGAAAAAAATTATTAAAGAAGATTTACCAATTGAAAGATTTTCTTTACCTAAAAAAGAAGCTCTAGAATTAATGAAAGATGAGCCATATAAGTGTGAGTTAATTAATGATTTAGCGGATGGCGAAGAAATATCTTTTTATAAACAGGGTGAATTTACAGACCTTTGTGCAGGTCCTCACTTAATGAGTACTGGAAAAATAAAAGCAGTTAAAATATTAAATAATTCAGGAGCATACTGGAGAGGTGATGAGCATAACAAAATGCTACAAAGAATTTATGCTATATCATTCCCTAAAGCATCTTTATTAGAAGAGCATTTACAATTGTTAGAAGAAGCAAAACAAAGAGACCACAGAAAAATAGGAAAAGACTTAAATTTATTTATGACACATAAATTAGTAGGCTCTGGACTTCCAATGTATTTGCCAGATGGAGCAACAGTTAGAAGATTGTTAGAAAGATATATTCAAGATAAAGAAATAAAACTTGGATATGAGCATGTTTATACACCATGTTTAGCAAATACTGAATTATACAAAATAAGCGGTCACTGGGACCATTATAAAGATGATATGTTCCCAATAATGAAAATGGATAACGAGGAAATGGTTTTAAGACCAATGAACTGCCCACACCATATGCTTATTTACAAAAATAGCCTACATTCATATAAAGATTTACCTATTAGAATTGGTGAACTTGCTCACGATTTTAGATATGAAGCTAGTGGTAGTGTATGCGGACTAGAAAGAGTTCGTGAAATGTGTCAAAATGACGCTCACCTTTTTGTTAGACCAGACCAAATAAAAGAAGAAGTTGGTAGAGTTCTAAACTTAATAAAAGAAGTTTACCAAAAAGACTTTGATTTCCCAGCATCAAACTTTAAATATAGATTATCTTTAAGAGATAAAAAGAATAAAGAAAAATACATAGATAATGATGAAATGTGGGAGACAGCAGAAAGCCAATTACGTGAAATATTAACAGAGTTAGGAATAGATTTCTATGAAGCAGAAGGAGAAGCAGCATTCTATGGACCAAAAATAGATATACAAATAAAAACAGCATTAAATCATGATGTTACTATACCAACTTGCCAATTAGACTTTGCACTTCCTGAAAGATTTGAATTAACATATATAGGCGAAGACGGAAAAGAACATAGACCAGTTGTTATACATAGAGCAATTTTAGGTTCTTCAGATAGATTTATATCTTTCTTAATAGAAGAAACAAAAGGAGCTTTCCCAGTATGGCTTGCTCCAAAACAAGTTAAAATTTTGCCTATTACAGATAAACATGTAGAATATGCAAATAAAATTAGAGAAGAACTACAAGAAAAAGGCATAAGAGTAGAAGTTGATGATAGAAATGAAAAAACAGGTTACAAAATTCGTGAAGCCCAACTTTCAAAAGTTCCATATATGCTTATAGTTGGAGATAAAGAAGTGGAAAATGCCACAGTATCTGTAAGAGATAGAAAAGAAGGAGATATAGGAAGCATTAAAACAGAGGACTTTATTAAGAGGATTGTAAAGGAAGTTGAGGAATACAAGTAGAATTAGGAGCAATTAATGACACTAATAGAACGCATAAAAAGGTTGTTTCATATTGGAGAAAAAATAGATAATGATATTGAACCAATAGAAACAACCGATGTGTCTATAATAGATACATCAAATCTAGAAATAGATAGAAATTTAACAGATGACGAAAATGAAAGTAGAAAAAAACTTTTTGAAGAAGTATCTTCAGGAAACTTTTCTACTTTTATTACTTATGGAAATGATATAGCTAAAAAAACTAATCATTACATGGATATTATAAGAAAAAGACTTAATCAAAACATAGAAGAAAACAAAACTCTAAGCAGAAATGTATCATTAGAGCAAGCAATTAGACAAAAAGTTAAAATAATATTTAACAATGCAGAGATAGATAGTATATTAAATGATTTAAGTGAACTTAAAAGAAATTGTGAGTTAAGAATAATTGCATTAGAAGATTTAGGAAATGTTGAATTAAAAAAATCTAAAAGAAGAATATTTTTTATGAGTGATAAAACAGACGCAAGTAAAATAAACTCAATAAATAATGCAATTTCAAGACTTTCAGCACATATAAAAATAATAAATATGTTATCTCATAGTGTAAGAAATGAGCAATTGACATACTATAATGAAAATAATACTTTAAATACATTTTTGAGTAACAAAGATGAACAAGAAAGCAAAAAAATAGCAAATAGAGTATTAGATGAAACATTTAAAGAATTAAAATCATCTATAAAAGCAATAGCAACTTTTTCAAATATACCAGCATTAGTTATTGATGGGGAATCTTTAGACAAGTTAGACATGGACAAAATGCCATTAGATAAAAAGGTGGAAGTTATAGCCCTATCTAAAAGATATTTAGATTTGTATGTAGCAGAAAACAGAGAAAAGTTGCTAGCACCAGGAGGACTTTTAGATAGAGCAAAGGAATATCAAAGCAAGTTATGGGAAGAAATAGAAAGCGATTATTTAGATGTGCCTTTGTGGGCTAAAAAAGCATTTAAAGATAGCATTACAAAAAGCGATAAAAGTATATATCCTAATATTAAAAACAAAGTTTATCATAAATATTACGAAAGATTAAATAATATAGAAAGGCTAGTTTCAGTATTTGGGGAAGAGGTACCAGAAGAATTTAAAGAAAAATTTTATAGAACTAAATTTTATTTTTATGCTCTATATGAAGAAACTAACAGCTTTGACTCAGACACAAGTGAGCCATTTAAAATAAAAAGCGAAGAAGAAAGAAAATATTATTTAAAATTCATAACAGAAATAGTTGACAAAATACATAGAGAATCAGATGATGGCGAATTATTAAAATTTATGGACAAGCATTTATCTTTAAAAAATGCAAATGATATATTAGACCACTACGATAAATTTGTATCATTATTAAGAATAGAAAAGCTTGGGCGAGATGGCTTGTTTTCTTTAATTTTTTATACTGCAAATTTTGAAAATAATTCGATTTGTGCATGCTGTCTTGACCAAATAAATCCAGAAGATTTAGAAAAACTAGATTTAAAAATACATGATTTTAATTCATATAAGATGGCAAAAGACATACTTAAAATGTGGAAGTCAACGGAAAATCTATCCACAATGTATAATGGCTTTTGGGGAGATTATAATGATGGATGGGAATTGGCTAAAAGAGTAAAAGATGGTCTTTATCCTCGTTCAAATCCGGAAAATTACGGAATAGACTATTCGCAAGAGTATATAAAATTTTTAGTTAAGACTATAAAAGAATATAATAAGTCTCAAAGAGAAGCGAATGTACCTTTAGAAAATAGATTTTATTTTGATAGTGAATTAAATACCAGATTGCATATAGGACAATATATGGCAATATTTTCATATTTAATTGAAAAACTTACTGATAAAAATATATCAAAAGAAAGTGTATTATTTCAAATAAAATCGCCTAATGGTAAATTGGAAGATGGATTTAACAACAGTAATCTTCTTAGAAAAATTATACCTGATTTAAAAGAATATATGTATAGCAATTTAAATGAAATAGATTCTATAAGGCTTTATAAAAAGAAAAAGATGAGAGAAGATTATATAAAAGGAACAGTAGATGCTAAAATAAATTTTTACAGATTGCTTTTTAAAAATTACAAAGCAGATGATGGAAAAGTATTAGGTGAAGATTTTAATTACGATAAATATAAATATTATAAATCTATTATAGATATTTGCAAAAGTTTTTATAAATTTGATATAGATGGTTGGTTTTTAACTGATATCTGTTTCAAATTGGATAAAGATTTTGGAAAAGAAAACGTTAGAGATGATTTATTAAAAAATTACCTTATTAGGCAATCTTCGATACCGATACACAATCCTCTTCGATTTTTATTTTCTGATGACGATATTATTAATAAATATAGTTCATTAGATTTTTATAGTAAAGTTAGTTCATTAACAATTACTTGTCAATGTTTAGAAAAAATAGATACAGAAAATATAAAGGTGTATTCTAGTATTAAATTTTTTTTGATAAATAGATTATTTAATAAGGAGATTTTGGAAAATGACGAAGAATATAGAATAGCACTTTATATAGCCGAGTATTATATGGATGGTATAAACGGAGGTGGAAATTACGAATCAATACTAGATGACGGATTTAGTAATTTTTATAAGAGAGGGACTTATAAAATAACAGGAAGTATACCACTTATTCATGATTGGTCAGGAACGGATTTTACAACGTTAACTTATGCTGAAAAGCGAAGAACACCTATTCCAAAAGATTATCAAAAAGTGTACGAATTATATAAAAGAATAAGAGATGTATTTAAAAGTACTGATAATATGCAAGAAATTCTATGCCCAGATTTAGTAAAAATTATTATGACAAAAGATTTTTATAAAAGATTAGGAAAAAGTTATGACGAAAATAAAAAAATACGCCCAGAAATATTATTTGAAGGATATAGAAAGAATGCAGAAGTAGAAGATGATAGGGAAAATACAGCGAAATCTGATGATGATATAGATTTGACATTTTTTTAATAACTATGTATAATAAGTATAGGAAATGAATAACCGCAGTGAATGCGGTTACCACTACATATAGTTATAACAACACATTCGCAATATTGGCATAGTGGAATGTGTTGTTATTTTATTCCTTATCTATTTTTGAATTTACATATTTTATGTATAAAATCGTTAATAAGGTTACGTTTATTGTTGATGATACCATTAAGGTATATAATAAAAAAAGTATAAAGCTCATAAACACCACCTCACTTTCTGATAACCAAAGTTATCTAGTGCAGTGGCAACACATATCTACTACTATGTTCATTTCCTACGATGGTTAGTATAACATACAATTTACGAAAAAACAACACAAAATGTAAATTTCATATTCAAAAGAAAAGAGGAAAAGTCAAATGGAATACAGTAAATTAGGTAAAGAGTTAGAAATATATACAAGTGTAGATTATATAGGAAAAGGCTTTCCTATAATACTTCCAAATGGTGCAAAGATGATAAAAATACTTAGAGAAATGGTAGAAGACGAGGAAGAAAAGAGAGGCTACATGATAGTCAGAACTCCAAGTGCATCAAGAGCTGAAATATACATGATAGAAGATAGATGGGAGCAGGAAAAAGACGAAATTTTTACAATAGAAGCGGAAGAAGAACAAAATTCAATAGTTTTAAGACCATATGTAAGGCCATTTCATTGTAGCTTGTATGCCACAAAACAGCATAGTTACAAAGAATTACCTGTAAAATATAGCGAAACATCTACAGTATTTAGAGATGAGCCAACAAGCAAAATAAGAGGGCTAACTTGTATGAGGCAATACTCTTTTTCAGATGCTAGTATATTTACATCACCGGAATTGTTAGAGAAAACTTTAAAAGAGTCAGTAGAAATAGAAAAATATTTTATGGACAAGCTAGATTTAAATGTTGAATACAAAATATCAACTTGGAATACAAGCAAAAAGGAAGAGTACATAGGAACAATAAATGAGTGGAATATGTGTGCTATAGCAATGGAAAAGGCTTTAAATGAGTCTAAAATAACATATACAAAAAATCAAGATGCAAAAATGTATGGCCCTAGCATACAGGTTTATTATAATAGTAAGCTTTTGGCAAAAATAGAAATAGATTTTGAAATTACACATAGATTTGATTTAAAATATACAGATAAAGATGGCTTGGAAAAATTCCCACTATATATACACAGGCAAGATTTAGGTAGTTATGAAAGTATGCTTGCAATATTAATAGAAAAATATCAGGGAGAATTTCCAACATGGATTGCACCGGTTCAATGTATTATAATTCCTGAATATGACGAGTATATTGATTATGCAAATCAAATGAAAGATAAATTAAGAGAAAGACGAGTAAGAGTATCAGTTGATTTTACAGACAAAGATTTAGATGAAAAGATAGAAAAGGCTAAGAAATTTAAAATACCATATATTGTGCTAATTGGAAAAGAAGAATATAATAGCAATAAAGTTTCTGTTATAAGATATGGTAAAAAGGATATTAAACATTATACCTTAGAAGAAGTTATGCAAAGATTTGAGAGGAGAAGATAATTTTGAAAAATGACGTTCTAGAGTACATAGGACTTGATTTGGAAAATATACCACAAAAATTGCTAGAGGCTGAGCCAATACATTTTAGTGATTTTAGCAATTCAAATGTATATAAAGTATATAATTATGTGTCAGTACATGACTTGGAAATATTAATAACACCTTTAGACAGAACAGCAGAGATTCGCGAAAGATATAAAACAGCAAAGCCATTATCTGCTTATTTACAGACAGATGATAGAAAGTCAAAAGAAATATTTAACGATGTTTTAGATTCAGCGTCAGTTAATGAAATCAAGAAACTAGAGAATTTGCAAGAAAAATTGAAAAATATTCCATACTTTGTTAAATATGATAAAAATTACTTGTGGCAAATTTATTATTCTAAAGAAGATAATAAGTATTTTATGCTATTCCCTGCAAATGAGGGAGAAACATCAGTATTATTTTATATTATTAAAAAGAAATTGGAAAAAGAAGATACAAGAATATTTGTACCAATAAATAAGATGGATTATAAAGGCAATCTTTTAACATCCGCTCAAATAAATGATATAGAAAATTATATTTGGCTATTTACAAATGAATGGCCTAACATATATGAGGTTTCGGGCAAATATTTATATGTAACAGGTCATACAAAAGTAAAGAAATTATTTAATACCTATTATAGAAATGTTTTTGATAACAAGAATGATGCGGAAAAATTTTATATGCTTTTGAAAGCGTTGTTCATTTTAACAACTGAGACAAATTATAAATACAATTTCGAGCCATATGTGAATGAAAATGGAAATTTGGAATTAGAGTATGTAGATGAAAGCCACGAAAATTTAAAAAAGAACAATGGCAAGAATAGAATGCATATAGAACTTGATGAAACTAATGATAACATAATCACAACTGGAAACTTAGCAGAGTTTGTAGATAAGCAAGTTGAACTTCAAAGCTTAAGAAAAACAGATTTAGAAGAAGAAATTGTGCGTAATGAAGAAATTTTAAAGGAATTAAAAGAATATGTAAAAAAGCAAAATGATATATATGTAATGCAAGAAAAACAAATTGTAATGTTTTTGGATTGCAAAAAGAGTTTCTTTAAAAAAATATCTTACTTTTTTAAAGCTAAAAAGTTTGTTATGCCTAAATTAGATAATAAAATAGATAAAAAATTAGAAGATGAATTAGGCGAGAATTCTTTAGAGGATGAATTATCAATAAAGAATGAAATAAATTTAAATGGTTCATACACAATAAAAGAATTAGTTTCAGCTTTTAATAGTGCAAATGAAGTTGAAATAAAGGCAAGGGCTGTTCGATCAGATTTAAAGGCATTAAAACTAAAAAAAGAAAACTATGCTAGAAAAATAGAAAATGCAAAAAAATACATAGATGAAATAGAA
>CAMMFK010000013.1 GCA_946496115.1 uncultured Clostridium sp. | reverse complement strand
ATTGCGGGACAAAACTTTATAAATGCCAAAATGATAGAGGTTACATTTACTTTTCTTGTAAAGGCTCTAAAAAGTTATATGGTACTTGCACAACTCATTCTATTGGTTACGAAAATCTAAAAAATTTAGTAACTGAGAAAATTAAAGAAAAAATATTAGCTTTTTACAATTTTGATAATATTTCTGATGATTTATTTGTTTCAAGTGATAACTTAAATAAAACCAAGTTGTTGCAGAAAAAAGTAAATATACTTTCTAAAGAAATGGAAGATATAAATAAAGCAATAAAAGAACTATATTTAAACAAAGTAAGTGGTAAAGTTCCAGAAGATGTATTTGATGATTTGAATTCTTCTTTTCTATCTGATAAATCAGCAAAACAAAAAGAATTAGAAAAATTCCAAAATGATTTATTTAATTTAAAAGAAAAAGAATTAAACAGTAAATTTATAAAAGAGCAAAAAGAAAAAATAATTAATCACTTCAAAAATTTTAAAGAACTTAATTATGATATTGTAAATAGTTTCATAGATTATATTGAAATTGGAGAAAAAGACAAGCAAAAAAATAGTCAAGATGTTGTTATTCATTGGAATTTTTAGTATAGTATCTAAAGTTTACAAATTATTTACATAAATTTATAGTAATTTAGGTGGATATGTGCTATACTATTACTAGAAATTTTGTGAAAGGAGGAATTTATATGTCGCCTGTAAAGGAAAAATTCATTGAAGCTATTAAAGCATTACCTTATGATATTGATGAAGAAGTTTTAAAAAAAGATACAAAAGATATTTTACATGATGTAGTACAAAAGTATGTGGATATGTATGGCATAGATGATTTATCTGAAAATGATAAAGAATGTGTACAATCCTTAATTGGAAAAATTTAAAGAAGGAAGTGATTTTATGAGTATACCAAAAGAAGATATTAAATTAGAAAAAATTGTTAAACTTTTGGAACAAAATCCTCAAGAAAATAATACTTTGTATGACAACATATATAACTTATATGTTTTAATAGGCATTGCAAAAGGTGTTAATGACATTAGAAATGGACGTGGTATGACTTTAGAGGAGTTTAACAAAGAAAGAGAGGAATTATATGAACATTATAGTAGAAGATTCGGCTAATATATCGATGGATAATATTTATTATTACAATATGAGATATTCACTCAAAAATGCACTAGAAACTGATAATAACATTAGACTTAGAATTAACAATTTAGCCGATTTTCCTTATACTGGTAGATATATTTCTGAAATAATGGACAAGCATTTTAGAGAAATAATTTATAAGAAAACAAGGCAATCCTGTTATAGAATAGTCTACTACATATCAGATATTACTGACACAATATATGTAATTAATGTCCTTAATAGTAAACAAGATTTTAATCAATTTTTAAAGTTAAATAATTATTTTAAACACTATTTTAGATTATGATTTTTTAATCAATATTTATTTTAAATTCTTATTTGGATAGATTCCAAACCCACCCCATGGTCTGTATAATAAGCACCAAGTCCTGCCTTTTCTGCTTCTTCAGCAGTTATACCTTTAGTTAATTGATGAACTATAGTACCTACCATTTCAAGGTGTCCGAAGTTCCTCTGTTCCTATATCGTTAAGTATAGCCTTACTATTTTGGTCAGGCATACCAAATCTTTGACTCAAATATCTTAGAGAAGCTCCAAGCTCTCCATCAGGACCACCGTATTGAGAAATTATAAACTTAGCTAAACGAGGGTCTTGCTGTCTAATTTTAATTGGATATTGAAGAGTTTTATTATAAGTCCACACTAGAAATTACCTCCTTCCCAAGGCCAAGGTTGTTCTAGCCATCTCCATTTATTACATGGATAGAATATTGAAAGTGGTCCGAATTTCTTCTGATATTTCTCTACAGCTTCTTTATAACATTTACAATACTCTCTGTGCAAAGCCAAAGCTCTGCTATCAGTTGGATGAGTATCTAAGTATAAGCCTAGTTCAACAATTGCAAAATTAAAACCTCTTACATCATTCATCATTTCTTCTCTTGTAGGATTATTATTATTATCTTTACAAGTACAATTGCATGTGCAAGTACTATTATTATTACATTCCACTATTGCATCCCTCCTTAACTTCATTTGAACATCTTAAGAATTGGTCTTCTTCCATACTTTGACCAGCTGTATAAGGGTCTACAAGTTCAGGGAATATAGTTCCCATTTTTAATCCTGTACATGGTCTAAAAGTAGTAGTCATTCTTTGAATAGGAACATAGCTTTGACCAAACATATAGTTCTCAGGGAAAACAGATTCTTCATCAAATCCACATTCGCATTCATCATCATCTTGCATATTATTATTAATCATTCTGACATCTATCATATTAGAATTATTATTATTCATGCAGTTAAACATTTTACATCTACACATATATTGATCCTCCTTACTAGTCATATTATGCAGTCTACATAAATAAAGTTACAATTAACATAAAAAATAGAAAGACATATTATATTATAGGGGGTGGAGATTTGAAAAAGATACATAAAAAGAAGAAAAGCATTTGCCAATATTCAAATATGAAATGGAATATTCTTATTGGTTTCTTAGTTGCAATTATTGTGGGCTTGTTTCTTATTTTTTTGAATTTGCTTTTTAATAATTATTTCTATGTAGGCTAAAACAATTTACATAAAATTATAGCGATATGGAAATATATTTTCAATTATTCCTAGTTTTAATCCATAAACAATAGATTTATGAAAAAATATATTATATAATAATACTTGTTAAAAAGCTTTAATATAATTAAAATAAACTATTATTAAGGAGGAAAAGCTAATGAAAGTATTATTAGTAAATGGTGGACCACACGAAAAAGGTTGTACATATACAGCTTTAGAAGAAGTATCTAAAACTTTACAAAAAAACGGAATTGAAACAGAAATTATTTGGCTTGGAGTAAACCCAATTGCAGGTTGTATAGGATGTAATGCTTGCTTAAAAACAGGCAAATGTTTTAGAAATGACATAGTAAATGAGTTTATAGAAAAGTCAAAAGAAGCTGATGGATTTGTATTTGGTACACCAGTTCACTTTGCATCAAGTGCAGGAAGCTTAACATCTTTTATGGATAGAGTATTTTATGGTAGAGGAAACTTATTCAAAAATAAGCCTGCTTGCTGTGTAGTAAGTTGTAGAAGAGGTGGAGCAACAGCCACTTTTGACCAGATTAATAAATATTTTTCAATATGCAATATGCCAATAGTTACATCACAATATTGGAACCAAGTACATGGCACAAATCCTGATGAAGTAAGAAAAGATGAAGAAGGAATGCAAACAATGAGAACACTTGGAAACAATATGGCGTGGTTATTAAAATGTATTGATGTAGCTAAAAAGAATGGAGTAGAATATCCAGAAAGTGAAAAGCCTGTAAAGACTAATTTTGTTAGATAAATATTGACTTTTTCCTTTTACTATTATATAACTTATATAGCAAAAAACTCGAAAAAAGTATAATTATCATATTTGGTATAAATATTATTTTTAATTAAGAACAAGTTATAAAATAGAAAGGAAAACATCAATGAAAATACTATCAATTGACACATCATCAAGCATATGCTCAGTAGCAATACTAGAAGATACCAAAATAATAAAAGAAATGCATAATTTTAGTGAAAAAGAGCATTCAGAAACATTAATGCCAATGATAGATGAGCTATTTAAAACTACAAATCTAAGCTTAGATAATATAGGATTAATTGCCTGCTCAGTAGGCCCTGGTTCTTTCACAGGTATAAGAATAGGAATAGCAACAGTAAAAGCATTTGCAGACGCAAAAAATATTCCAGTAGTTGGAGTTAACTCATTAGAAGCCATGGCTTACTTAGGAGTAGCGCAAAAAGGTGATGGGGAATTTGTTTCAATATTAGATGCAAGAAATGATAATGTATATTTTGCTATTTATAAAATGAAAAAAGGTCAATTTTCTATATATAAAAACCCAGAAGCAATGCAAATATCAGAAGCAATTACATACATAGATAATTTAAAATTACCTATCTATTTCTTGGGAGATATAGTAAATGCAGACCTTGCAAGAATTGAGCAATTATATTTATCAAGAGTATCCATAGAAAAGGCAAATAGTGAAGATGTAAACAAACATGAGTATTTAACAAATGTAGGGTCACTCGCTATTGGAGTAGCTTTGGCAGGATTAAATAGATATAAAAATGGAATATACGGTAATTCGAATTCTCTAACACCAATGTATTTAAGAAAGCCACAAGCACAGAGACAAAAAGAAGGTAAGTCAGATGATATATCTATTTTAGAAATGAGCTATACAGACATAGAAAACATTAAATTAAATTATTCAATGTTTCCAAATATATGGGAATATGACGTTCTGCAAGATGATTACAATGATTCAAAATATATTGTAATAAAGCAGAATGAAGAAATATATGGTTTTGCAGGATTTAGAACAATATTTGAAGAAATGGAAATTATGAATATAGTAACAAAAGCAGACAAGCGTAATCAAGGCTTTGCTTCAAATATGTTAAGCTATATTTTAAGATATGCTCATAACCACGAAATGGAAAAAATAAATCTTGAAGTTAATGAAAACAACTTGCCAGCAATTAAATTATATAAAACTTATGGATTTCAAACAGTTGGAAAAAGAAATAAATACTATAAAGATGGTTCAGCAATTCTAATGACGTATTTTGTTTAAATTATCTTAATAATTAAGTCCAATATTATATTCTCTCTCATTTCACCGCGCGGGTCGCTTTCGCTCCAGCTTGCACGTTACGCTACGCTCCTACGTCGCCTTCGCTCACTGAAATGTCGAGAATAATATTGGAACTTAATAAAAATAATATAAAAAAATTATTTGCACATACTAAAAACAAAAGATTTTTAAAATATTGCTATTATCTATTGACAAATTTCTACAAAAAAGTAAAATAGAATTCTGCAAAATAGCAATAAGGAAGGATTTAAAAATGAAAAATACAAATGAAGTATCATGGAAAAAATTAAAATACAAATGTAATCCGGATGTATTTAACTTTGTTACAACAGAAGAATTAGAAAGAAATTATGATGGAATAGGACAAGAAAGAGGAATTGCGTCATTAAAATTTGGCTTAAACGTAGATGTAAATGGATATAATCTTTATTTAGAAGGACCATCAGGTGTAGGAAAAACTATGTACACCAAAAATTATTTGAACAAGATAAGTAAAAATAAAAAAGTACCCCAAGATTGGTGCTATGTGTACAATTTTGAAAATCCAAATGAACCAGTAGCCATACCTTTTCAAGCAGGACAAGGTCAAGAATTTAAAGACTGTATGGATAAGTTCATTAAAGATATAAAGGTTGAGTTAAAAAGCACATTCAATAATAATGATTTTGAAAAGCAAAAAAATGTAATTGTTCAAAAATATCAAGATAGAAGAAATAAATTACTAGAAGACTTAAATACGCAATCTGCAAAATATGGATTTCAAGTAAAAGCATCTGATACTGGTATATATATGATGCCAATGCTAGATGGCAAAGTTATAAAAGAAGAAGACTTTGATAAATTAGATGATAAATTAAAGCAAGAATACGAAAGTAAGTCAGGAATTGTTCAAGAGCAAATAATTCAAGTTATAGGAAAAATAAAAGAAATAGAGCAAGAATCTGAAAAGAAAGTAAATGAATGGCAAGCAAGCATTGCAACACTTTCAATAGAAGGACATATAACACTTGTAAAATCTAAATTTAAAAGAAATAAAAAAATAAATAAGTTTTTAGATGGTGTAAAAAAAGATATACTTAAAAACATTTCAAAATTTATTGGTGAAGATAAAAAGCCTCAAGAACAAGCAGGCCCAAGAGTTATAGAAACAAAGCCTTGGGATAATTATAGAGTAAATTTATTTATTGACAATAGCCATACAGAGGGTGCACCTGTAATAATGGACAGCAACTATTCATTTAGCAATATTTTTGGAAGGCTAGAGTATGAAAATTATTATGGTGTATTAAAAACAGATTATACAATGATAAGACCAGGACTTTTACATGAGGCAAATGGAGGATATATCATATTCCAATCAAACGATTTACTTACAAATCCAGCAGTTTATGATAACCTAAAAAAAGTTCTTAGAAATAAAGAACTTGGAATAGACAACTCAATGGATCAAAAATCTTCAATGGTAATGGTGTCTTTAAAACCAGAACCAATTCCACTTGATTTAAAAGTTATAATAATAGGAAATGAAAATGTATACCAAACATTACTTTCTGTAGATAATGACTTTAGAAAATTATTTAAAATAAAAGTAGAATTTGAAGATGATGCTCCATTAAATGAAAAAAATCTACAAGATTTAGCAAGATTTGTACATGGATATTGTGAAGATGATGAACTTCCACATTTGGACAAATTCGCAGTTACAAGACTTGCTGAATATTCAACAAGATTATCAACAAATCAAAATAGAATATCAACAAGATTTGGAGAATTAGCACAAGTTATTGCAGAAGCGGCAACATGGGCAAGATTAGATAAAGTAAAAGTAGTTACAGCAGATTATATAGATAAAGCCTTAGAAGAAAGAAAAAATAGACAAAAGAAATATGATGAAAAATACACAGAAATGATACAAGAAGGAGCATTACTTATAGACACAGAAGGCGAAAAAGTTGGACAAATAAATGGTTTAACGGTTATGTCAATAGGAGATTATTCATTTGGAAAACCTGTAAGAATTACAGTAAACACATATACAGGTAAAAAAGGAATAATAGATATTGAAAGAGAAGTAGAACTTTCTGGTTCATCACATTCAAAAGGAATTCTTATATTAAATGGATATTTAGGTGAAAAATTTGCTAAAGATATGCCATTATCACTTACTGCAAGTATATGTTTTGAGCAATTATACAATGGGGTTGATGGAGATAGCGCATCAAGCACAGAGCTATATGCATTACTTTCAAATTTAGCAGGAATACCTATAAATCAAGGAATTGCAACAACAGGTTCAGTAAACCAAAAAGGTGAAATCCAAGCAATAGGTGGAGTTAATGAAAAAATAGAAGGATATTTTGAAATTTGCAAATTAAAAGGCTTAACAGGAAATCAAGGTGTAATAATACCAAAACAAAATATTCAAAACTTAAACCTAGATGACGAAGTTGTAAATGCAGTAAAAAACGGAAAATTCCATATTTACGCAGTGTCTACCATTGATGAAGGAATAGAAATTTTAACAGGGGTTCCAGCAGGTAAAAAAGATGTTCCGGGAACAGTAAATGCGATGGTGTATAATACTTTGAAAAAATACGCTAAGGCTAGCAAAGAGGAATAAAAATTAATAATAATAAAAGTTCCAAATAATGAATATTAGGAAAAGTTAAATAGAAAAATGCTATTTATAATATAAAATATATAAATAGCATTTTATTGATTTTCGACATTTTACAGTGTATAATATATATAGTTTATAAATTAGAGTTGTTTTTATAGGAGGAACAAAGTGAAACTAAAAGACTACAAGAAAGTAGAAACTACAAATATAGACTTCAAATTAGATTTAGAAACGGAAAAACCAAAAAGTTGGCTTAAATCTGTTTCGGCTTTTGCAAATACAAAAGGTGGAATAATTTTATTTGGTGTAGATAATGAAACTCGTGAAGAAAAGGGAATAAAAAATGTAGTGGAAACAACGGAAAAAATAACAGAACTTATAAATGCTAGAATTGAGCCTTTACCAAGATATGAATTGAATTATTTTCAAGAAAATGGGAAAGATTTTATTGAATTAGAAATTGGTGATGGGCCAATTACGCCGTACTTTTATGTAGGCGATGGGAGAAAAGAAGCATATATAAGATCAGGAAATCAAAGTATACCAGCACCTGCACACATTTTACAAAACTTAATCTTAAAAGGTAAAAACATAACTTTTGACTCTTTGCCAAGTGAATATAATATTGACGATTTAAGTTTCACTTTATTATCTGCGACAATGAAGGACAAAACGGGAAAAAGTTTTGACAAGGAAAGAGACTTTATTTCATTCGGGTTAGCAAACAAAGAAAATAAGTTAACTAATGCAGGAGTGCTATTGAGTGATCAAGGAGCGCTTAAACAGTCAAAAGTTGTATGCACTAGATGGAATGGATTAACAAAAGGATCAATTAAAGAAGATGCATTAGATGATAAAGAATATACGGGTAGTTTAATTAGTTTACTAGAAAATGCAGATGCGTTCATAAAAAACAATTCTAAAAATAGTTGGAAAATTCAAGGAATGGAAAGGGTAGAGTATGAAGATTATCCTATAACTGCTAGAAGGGAAGCTATTGTAAATGCTCTAATTCATAGAGATTATCAAATTTTGGGATCTGAAATTCATATAGATATGTATGACAACAGATTAGAAATAGTGTCTCCGGGAGGAATGATAGATGGTACTCAAATTCAAAATTTAGAAATTGGAAAAGTACCATCAATGAGAAGAAATACAATAATCTCCGATGTGTTTAGCAGATTACATTATATGGATAGGAGAGGTAGTGGCCTTAGCCGTATTATAGAGAGTTACGATGATTTCGAAGAAAAGCCTAAATTTTTGTCTGATGAATCATCTTTCACAGTAATATTTCCTAATAAAGGTTACAGTCCGGTTTTGAGTGGCAACAATCCGGTTTTGACCGGACTGAAAGAAAATTTAGTTTCAGATGAAGACTATTTTTTAATAAAATTGTATAAGAGCTTAGGAGATAAAATTGGGGCAAAGACCTTATCAGGCACTAGACAGCTATTTATGCGTTTTCACTATGATGAATTATTTACAAGGGAAAACATAAAAGAAATCTTTAATGTTCAAAATTCTAGAGCGTCCGAAATAATATCAATATTATTAAAAAGCAATTTAATTGAAAATGCGGGAGATAGTAAATATAAATTTAAGAAATAGTCCGGTTTTGAGTGAAATAGTCCGGTTTAAACCGGACTTGGTAAAAAAATAATTACAATAATGCAAGCATAAGCCGTTGAAAAAAATTGTAATTATTTTTGGGCTAGCAAGGAAGAATGAGTTGTGTCAAAAAGGAGCGTCATTATTGACACAAAAAAGGAGGAATAAATGAAAATAGGAATAGTCGGTTTACCAAACGTAGGAAAAAGCACATTATTCAATAGTATAACAAATGCAGGTGCAGAATGTGCAAACTACCCATTCTGCACAATTGAACCAAATGTTGGAGTTGTACCAGTACCAGATGAAAGACTAGATGTACTTGGCAAAATGTATGAAACAGAAAAAATTACACACGCAATAATTGAATTTGTAGATATTGCAGGTTTAGTAAAAGGCGCAAGTAAAGGTGAAGGGTTAGGAAACAAATTCTTATCACATATAAGAGAAACTGATTCAATAGTAGAAGTAGTAAGATGCTTTGACGACTCAAACATAGTACATGTAGATGGAAGTGTAGACCCAATAAGAGATATAGAAACAATAAATTTAGAACTAGTTTTAGCAGACCTTGAAACTGTAAATAAAAGAATCGAAAGAGCTGCAAAGCTTGCCAAAGGCGATAAAAAATATTATGCAGAAGAAGACTTATTCAAAAAAATAAGAGATCACCTTGAAGCAGGAAAACCTGCAAGAACACTTGAATTAAATGATGATGAAAAAGAAATCATAAAAGATGCATTTTTATTAACAATGAAACCAATACTATATGTAGCAAATGTGTCAGAAGCGGATATTGGCAAAGAAAATGAATATGTAGCAAAAGTAAAAGAATATGCCAAAGCAGAAGGCTCAGAAGTAGTTCAATTATGTGTAAAAATAGAAGAAGAACTATCAAGCATAGAAGGCGATGAAAAGCAAGAAATGCTTGAAGCCATGGGACTTGATGAATCAGGCTTAGATAAAGTAATAAAAGCAAGTTACGACTTGCTTGGACTTATGTCATTCTTAACAGCGGGTAAAAAAGAAGTAAGAGCTTGGACAATAAAAAAAGGCACAAAGGCTCCTCAGGCAGCAGGAAAAATACATACAGATTTTGAAAGAGGCTTTATAAAGGCAGAAATAGTATCTTATGATGATTTGGTACGCTTAGGCTCATATCAAAAAGCAAAAGAGGCAGGGCTAGTTAGATTAGAAGGTAAAGACTATGTAATGCAAAATGGAGATATAGTTGAATTTAAGTTTAATGTGTGATATAATTTATACAAATCCGGAGTTGTACTCCTAATTTGTATAAAGGAGAATTTTGTTATGAAATATATTAATAGAAATTTGGAAAAAGAAATTGAAAAAATGATAGGAAAAGTTCCAGTAATTTTAGTTACAGGAGCTAGACAGACAGGAAAAAGCACTTTGCTAGAATATATAAACACAACAAGTAAAAACAAAATTAATTATGTTACATTGGATGATATGATTGAAAGAGCAAATGCAATAGAAGATCCAGAAACATTTTTGAGAAGCCATGAAGCTCCGCTAATAATTGATGAATTTCAATATGCTCCAAATTTATTATCATATATAAAAATAAAAGTAGATGAAGCAAGAAAAAATGAAATGTTTGGAGATGGTAAGCAAACAGGAACCATGTATTATTTAACAGGCTCACAAGTTTTTCAAACTATGAAAGAAGCTTCAGAATCACTTGCAGGTAGAATTGGGATTTTAGAGCTAAATACTTTATCTACTAGAGAAATTTACGGAAAAAGTGAAGAATGCTTTATTCCAAATATACACTTAATAAAGCAAAAAGAAAAATTGCCATATGAAATATTAGAAAAAGTTTTTGATAGAATATTAAAAGGAAGTTATCCGGCATTGTATAATGGGCAAGAAAACGATTTAGAAAACTTTTATTCATCATATATTAAAACATATATAGAAAGAGATATAAGAAAATTAATAAATGTAAAAGATGAAATAAAATTTTTAAAATTTATTTCTGCAGTTGCTGCTAGAACGGCTCAGGAGTACAATGCAAGTGAAATAGCTAATGATGTAGGAATAGATGCAAAAACAGTAGATGAATGGTTATCTATATTAAAAAATACATTTTTAGTATATCTTCTTGGGCCATATTCAAATAATACAACAAATAGAGTTGTAAAAAGACCAAAAATATATTTTATGGATACAGGACTAGCTTGTTATTTGGCTGGATATTTGGACGCAAGAACATTGGAAAGAAGTGCATACGCTGGTGCTATTTTTGAAACATATGTTGTGTCAGAAATAATAAAATCTTATAACAATAATGGTAGAGATACTAGATTGCACTTATATTATTACAGAGATAATAATCAAAAGGAGATTGATTTACTTATAATTGATCAAAATAACATTTACCCTGTTGAAATTAAAAAAAGCGCTAATCCGGGAAAAGATGCAATCAAAAATTTTGATGTGGTAAATAAATTTGAAATGAATTCACCAAATGGTATTGTAATTTCTCTAAGCAAAGATATACATGCTTTAGATGAGAAAAATTACATAGTGCCAATAGAATATTTGTAGAAAAGAGAAGCTATGAAATATAGGTAAAACTTAACTTTTTTTTAATTTACAAAAAATTCGACAAAATTTTCAAAAAAATGTTGACGAGTTTATTAAAAAAGTTTTATAATAATTATAGCATCGAAAATGTAATAATTTTCTTGCTATAATTTGTTGAAAAATACAAATAATATTAATAGTCAAAAGAAGAAAGGATGAATACTATGAAAAATTCAATGAAGTATGTTGCAATTTCAATAGTTATGATTTTTGTAGTTTTATTTTTTACAATGGTAAGATCTAATGCATCAGGTGTTCAAATTACTGTTGGTTCACCAAATAACGGTACAAATGGAACAAACACAAATATTGCAAACACTAATGCTGCACCTGTAAATAATGCTGCAGAAAAAGAAAATATTGTAAGTGTAAACCAAATTAATGATGCAGAAAAAGACATTCCACAAACAGGTGAAACAGATGTATACATTGTTGGCGGTATAGCAGTTATTACAATAGCTGTAGGAGCATTTGCGTTTATAAAGTCAAGAAAATATAATGTATAAAAAATAAAAATATAAAAAGTTGCAACTTAATGAGAGTATCAGTTTATGGTACTCTTTTTAAAATGTAGATTAATTGATTTATACTTAGTCTTGTGTTAGAGCAATACTTGTGATAAAATAGTATTAGTACACTAAATATAGGTATGTTTTTGATATAAGCAAAAATGTAGTACTAGAAACAATAGATATAAATCACATAAAAAATTATAAAGAAGAAATTGGAGAGAAATTCTTATGAACACAAAAAGAATTCAATATTTAGATATAGCAAAAGCGATTGGCATAATTCTTGTAATTATAGGGCATATTTCACAAAATGAAATAATAACTAGCGTAATATATTCTTTTCATATGCCTTTATTTTTTATTTTATCAGGTTATTTATATCATAAGGGAAACACAAAAAATAAAATAAAAAAAATATTAATACCTTATTTTTTATTTTCAATAATTTCATATTTATATTGGTTTTTTATAGAAAAAAATCTTAGAGGACAAAATGGCGATGCTGTAACATTATTTTTAAATATATTTATAGCTAGAGCCGGGAGTGAAAACTATTTATTTAATGCAGTTATGTGGTTTTTGCCATGTTTATTAATTACACAATTAATATATGGTGGTATAGATAATATTATAAAGAATAAATATTTAAAAGCACTAACTATATTATTGTTATCTCTAGTAGGGTATATATTATCAAAGATGGAAATATTCAGATTACCTTTTACTTTAGACATAACATTTATGTCACTATTATTTTATTTTCTAGGACAGTGCTTAAAATCTATAGAGGAAAAATATAAGTTAGTAGAGAATATTAATAAATCATTGAAAAATAAATTAATAACCTCTATTTTTTTAGTTATATTGTTTATATGTTTAGTAGGATTGGTATATATAAATGGACCAATAAATATGAATGAAATGAAATACAATTCATATTTATTATCAGTACTTAATGCTTGCATTGGCTCTGCTATAATATTAATTATAAGTGTTTTAATTAAAAATAATAAATTTTTAGAATGGGTTGGAATGAATACATTAACTATTATGTGCATACATGAACCAATAAAAAGAGTAATAATATATATTTTTTCAAAAATCTTAAATGTAGATCAAGCAATCTTAAGGACAAATGTTTTTTCTATATTATTTATTGGCTTGATTTTATTAATAATATGTCTAATAATAACTATGGCATTGAAAAAAATTATTAGTACAATTAAAAAGAAAAAATTGAAATATTAAAAAATAGTTAATATATATTTACAAATAATTATTAAAATGATAAAATTGATATGAATGTAGTTTTATATAATTAAAGGAGAATATAAATGTATAATAGAGGAAAAAGAGCAGAATCGAATGAAACAAAAAAAATAAACAAAAATAAGAACAGTAAAAGCAAAAAGAGAAAAATTCTAAAAATAATATTATTAATTATAATCATATTGGTAGTTATTATAGTAGCAATTGCGGCAGCTGGTTTTACATACGTGTATAGCTTATTAGGTAAGATGGAGCAAGAAGAAATAGATTTAAATGCAGTAAGTATTGATGAAGCAGTTGCAGATGAATTGAGTAATTATAGAAATATAGCATTATTTGGAATAGATTCCAGAGAAGACGATTATGGTAGAGGAAATAGAAGTGACTGTATAATAATAGCATCAATAAATAAAAAAACAAATGAAGTTAAATTAGTTTCAGTATATAGAGACACATACTTACTACTTACAGGAAGAAACTTGGACAAAGTAACTCATGCATACTCTTATGGAGGACCAGAACTTGCAGTTAGTACTCTTAACGCAAATTTAGATTTAAATATTGAAGAATATGTTACAGTTAATTTTGATGCAGTCGTTGATGCAGTAGATTCTTTAGGCGGGATTACTATTAGCATAGATAGTGATGAAATTAAATACATTAATTCATATATAGATGCAAACAACGAGTTGACTGGACATAATTCAAGTCATATAACAACAGCTGGTACATATAAACTTGATGGTGTACAAGCTCTAGCATATGCTAGAATTCGTTATACATCAGGAGGAGATTTTAAAAGAACAGAAAGAATGAGAACAGTATTAGAAGCAATGCTTAAAAAAGCTAAAACTTTAAGTATAAGTGAAATTATCAACTTTGTTAACATCATGTTACCAAAAATATCTACAAATATAAGTAGTACTGATATAATTGGATTGGCTCCTGCTTTAATGAATGTAAATATATCTCAAAGTAATGGGTGGCCAGAAAATACACAAGGATCTACAATTGGCGGAGTATATTATGGAGTGCCAATAAATTTAGAAAAAAACGTATCACAGTTGCATAAAGAACTTTTTGACCAAGATGATTATACTTGTTCGGAAACAGTACAAAACATAAGTAATCAAATTATAAATAGAACTGGAATACAATAAGCGAAATATAAATAATATTTATAGTAAAGATTTAATTTAAATATACAACACTATTAGAAGGGGGATAATAGTAATGGCAGATAATGAAGCAATATTGCTTAAAGACCAAGAAGACGAGGAAATTAAGCCGATTTTAGGCGAAGTAAAAAAACAAAATATTGCTTATAAATTTATTAAAAGATTTGTTGATATAATTGCAGGAATAGTAGGAGTAATTCTATTAATTCCTATAACAATAGTTGTAGGCATAATTAGAATAATAAAAAGGGAAAATGATGGACCACTATTTTATGAGCAACTTAGAATCGGTAAAAATGGAAAACAATTTAGAATGTATAAATTTAGATCAATGTGTGTAAATGCAGATGGAAAGCTTAAAGACTATTTAGAAAATAATGAAGAAGCACGAAAAGAATATAAAAAATACAAAAAACTAAAAAATGATCCAAGAATAACTAAAGTAGGAAAAGTGTTAAGAGCTACTAGTCTTGATGAATTTCCACAACTAATAAATGTACTTAAAGGAGATATGAGTTTAGTAGGACCAAGACCTTATCTTCCAAGAGAACGAGAAGAAATGGGAGAGTATTACATAGGTATAACCAAAGTAAAGCCGGGTATAACAGGACCTTGGCAAATTAAAGGAAGAAGCAATATTTTATTTGAAGATCGATTGAAAATGGATTTGGAATATGCAAACAAAAGCAGTTTATTACGAGATAGTAAAATACTTATAAAAACTTTCACAAAAGTAATAAACAAGGATGGAGCTATATAGATGAAAAATATAAAAGTAATAGTGGCAACTCACAAAAAATATCAAATGCCTAGCGATGAAATGTATTTGCCATTACAAGTGGGATCGGCAGGAAAAGAAAAAATTGAAAACTATTTACAAGATTATACAGGAGAAAATATTTCAAATTTAAATCCCTATTTTTGTGAATTGACAGGACTTTATTGGGCGTGGAAAAACTTAAAAAATGATTATATAGGTTTAGTACATTATAGAAGATATTTTTTCCTAAATGAAAAACACTATAAAAATGAAAACGAGAAATTTAAAAATGTATTAACTTTAAAAGAGGCAGATAAGATTTTAGATAAAGCTGATATTATTCTACCTAAAAAAAGAAAATATTACATAGAAAATTTGTATAATCATTATAAGCATACAATGTATATAGAGCCACTAGATGAAACTAGAAATATAATTAAAGAAAAATATCCAGAATATTTGCAGGAATTTGACAATTTACATAAAAGAACTTCAGCGCATATGTTTAATATGATGATTATGAAAAGAAGTATTTTAGACCAATACTGTACATGGTTATTCGATATTTTATTTGAATTAGAAAAAAGAATAGATGAAAGTAAATATAATACTTTCCATTCTAGATTTTATGGAAGAATATCTGAGCTTTTATTAGATGTTTGGATTAATAAAAATCAAATTAAATATGAAGAAATTAGAGTAATGGATATGCAAAATATAAATTGGTGGAATAAAGGAAGGAGTTTTCTAAAAGCAAAGTTCTTAGGAAAGAAATATAATAAAAGCTTTTAGAATGTTTGAAAATGGGAATAGTAGCAACATCAATATCAGTAATATTTTTAATTGTAAGTATAAAAATAAAAAAAACAAAATCTATAAAGCCAACAACTATTTTTTTCGCATTATGGGCATTTATACTTTTTTTGTCTACTTTGAATTTATATAATATAAATAAGCCATCAAATGAGGCGTATTTTTTAACAATTCTAATGCTAATTTTTTTCTTTGTAGGGAGTATGATAGGTCATTTTATAAAAATAGAGGATTCGAAAGCTTTTACTAAGTATTTAAATAACAATAAAGATAAAAAAATGAAGATTGTTTATGTACTCTTTTTTGCATTAAATTTTTTATCGATTTTATTTAATATAATAGATTGCGTTTTAATAGTTAAAGAATTATCAAAAGGAACACCTATGTGGCAAATTCGTAATTGGGGTTTGGAACCTTTTGGGTCAGACAATCCAATTTTATCAAGAAGAAGTTTTTTAGAAGATTTAGTTAGAAGCGTAATATTAACACCTTTTGCTAATATTGTTCCACCAATTACAGCTTATTATTTTGTTAATTCTAAAAATAAGAAAATGAAATATGCCTTATTAATAAATTCATTAATAATGCTTCTATCTTCAAGCATTGCAAGTGGTGGAGGAAGATTAGGTTTCATATACTATGTTGGATGCTTTTTGCTGGCTTTTTATATATTTTGCAAGAACAAAAATAATTCTAAAGAAATAATAAAAAAATACATTAAAATACTATTAATTTTTATTATAATAGCATTTATATTTGTAATTGGATATACTTCAATAAGGTCAGGAATAGGCAACTTTATAAAAGAAACATATACGTATTTTGCACTACCACCAACTTTACTAAGTGAATGGATACCTGAAATGAAAGAAACAAGTCATACGTATGGACTATTAACAACTTTTGGAATCCATAGTTACTTTTTTAGAGCATTACAAACTGTAGGACTAGATTTTATGGTTCCTCAAATCTATAATAACGCTTACCAAAGTATTTTGAATGCGGAAATATTTAGAAATGTTGGATATGGAGTGGGAAATGCTTTTGTCACACCTATATATTATTTTTATATTGACGGAGGATATCCTTTTGTATGTATAGCTTCTCTGATTTTTGGTATATTGGTTTCATTAGCTTATAAAATATTTGAAAAAAATATCAACTTAAGAAGTTTTGCTATTTATGCTTTAATTATATATGGCATTTTTGTATCATTTATGAGGATACAAACAGCAATACCTGCTTATATAATTTCTTTTATTTTAGTTATGTTATGCATAAGAAAAGACAAGGATAACAAAGGTGATAAAAATGAATGAATTAATTTCAATTATAGTTCCAATATATAATGTGGAGAAATATGTTGAAAAATGTATAAATAGTATAACAAGGCAGACGTACAAAAACTTAGAGATTATTCTTGTTAATGATGGTGCTACAGATAATAGTAAACTCATTTGTGAAACTTTGGCAAAAAAAGATAAACGAATACAGTTGATTAACAAAGAAAATGGAGGCTTATCTGATGCAAGAAATGTTGGCATAGATAATGCGAATGGAAAATACATAAGTTTTATTGATTCAGATGATTATGTTGAAGAAAACTATGTAGAATTATTATATAATACTATGAAGCAATATGATGCTGATATGTCTATAGCTTCTCATAAGGTTATATATGAAAAAAATATTATAGATAAGTCAACAGGCAAGAAATTTTGTGATAGACCAAAACAAATATTAGAAATGTTATTATATGATGATGGAATAGATACATCTGCATGGGGAAAATTATACAAGAGCAAACTATTTAAAGATATACAGTTTCCAAAAGGTAGACTTTTTGAAGATTCTGCAACAACATATAAATTAATAGATAAAAGTGAAAAAATTGCAGTATATTCAAAACCTGTTTATAATTACATAATTAGAAATAATTCAATTTCAAATGAAAAATTTTCTGAAAAAAAATTAGATTTGATTACTTCAACAAAAGAAATGACAGAATATATAAAGATAAAATATCCTGAATTAACTAAAGCTTGTAATAGAAGATTAATGTATGCTTATTTAAGTACATTAACTCAACTTGCAAAGTCTAAAGTTAAAAATAAAAAGATACAAAAAGAATTGATGGGATATATATGCAAAAATAGAAGTGAAGTATTAAAAGACAAAAATACACCAAAAAGAGATAGAATAGGATTGATTTCAACAATTTTTGGATTTCATTGCTTTAAATATATTTGGAAAATATACTCTATTTTTACAGGAAGAAGCAACAAAAGCAAAGTTGAAAACAATTAATATAGAGCTGAAAGGAATAATTTTATAATGCCAGATACAAACCAATTAATATCATTAATTGTCCCATTTTATAATTGTAAAAATTATTTAGAAGATTGCATAAAATCTTTAATTAATCAAGATTATGATAATATAGAAATAATATTAATTAATGATGGTTCAACAGATTTATCGATAGATATAGCTAAAAAATATGCCGAAAAAGACAAGAGAATTAGGGTGGTTGAACAAGAAAATTCAGGAGTAAGTGTAGCTAGAAATAAAGGAATGGAATTGGCTAAAGGGGAGTATATAGCATTTGTTGATGCAGATGATTTTATAGAAAAAAATTATATTTCTTTCTTGTATGGCTTAATAACAAATAACAATGTTGACATTTCAGTATCTTTAGGAATAAGAAAATTTGATAAATATGGAAGAGAAAAGAAAACAAAAGAGCAAATGCAACAAAGCATTATACTAGACAAGATAAAAGCTACTGAAGAATTATTGTATTACAATATAGGTGTTCAACCATTTAATAAACTTATTTCTAGAAATCTTATTAATAAAAACAATATCAAATTTGAAGAATCAATAGCTTATGGTGAAGATTTTATTTTTAATATAGATTGTTTTATAAATGCAAATGCTGTTGCTGTAGGAGATAAAATAATATATAATTACCGAGTGGACAATGAAAATAGTGCAATGACTAAGCTTAAGCCAAGATTGATAAAAGATAATATCAAAGCTCAAGAGATAATAAAAAATAAAATTGAAAAAAGAAATATAAATTTAAAAAAAGCCTGTTGTTACGCAAAATGGCATACATATTGTGATTGTCTAAATACAATTGTTGGTTGCGGTGAAAAGAAAAAATATAAGAACGAATATAATATGTTAAAGAATATTTGCAAAAAATACGCTATATATGGCTTGAAAGCTAAGATATCTAAAAAAGAAAAAATAAAATGTTTATTGTATTTATTTAGTCCATATCTTTCTGCAAAAATAGTAAATCATTTTAGAATTAGAAAATTTTCTAAATAAAGAATAAAAATATATTTATTTAATAATTTACTGGAGGAATCATAATGAAAAAAAAGATAGGAATTGTTACTTTCCACAATGCACATAATTATGGTGCAGTATTACAAGTACTAGCACTTCAAGATTTGTTAAGCAAAAAGAATGATGTTAAAATAATTAATTTTAAAAATAAAGCTATAGATGATGTTTATAAAATTTTTAGAGTAAATAGAAAGAATATTTTTACTATATGTAGATCATTATTAGCTGATCTAATATATTATAATAAGGATAAAAAAAGATATATAAATTTTAACAATTTTATAAATAACAAATTAAATCTAACAGAAGAATATAAAGATGAAAATCAAATAAAAAATAATCCACCTGAATTAGATTTATATATTACAGGAAGTGACCAAGTTTGGAATTATAGTATTGCAAAAAATATAGACATCTATACATTAAAATTTGGAAAAAAAAGTATAAAAAGAATATCATATGCGGCAAGCATTGGCGAAGATACATTATATAAAGATTATATAGAAGAATATAAAAATAATATTAGTAAACTAGATGCAATTTCTGTTAGAGAAAAAAGTGCACAAACATATATACAAAAATTAATAAACAAAGAAATTGCGTTAACATTGGATCCTACTTTACTTATAAAAAAAGAAGAATGGGATAAATATATAATAGATATAAAAGAAAAAAATGAAAAATATATTTTTGCTTATATAGTCGAAGAGAATGAAGAATTTTATAAAATTTTAAATTATTTATCAAAAATTACTGGATATAAAATTATACATACAGGAAGAAGAAATAATAACATAAATAGCATTTTAGAAAATGCATATACAAAAGGTCCTTTAGACTTTATCTCTCTAATTAAACATGCAGAATATGTTGTAGCAACTTCATTTCATGCTACAGTATTTTCTATTTTATACCATAAAAAATTTTGGATTATTCCTCATGTGAAAACTGGAAGTAGAGTAACAAGTTTACTTGAAACATTAGGAATAAAAGATAGAGCTATAAATTCTTTTGATGAGTTTAAAACAAAAAAATTTGATAAATCAATAGACTATGAAAAAGTTGATAAAATATTAGATGAAGAAAGGGACAAGTCAAAAAAATGGCTTGAAAATGCAATTGGTTAGGATAAAAGGAGAACTATGAACAGAACTAAGAAATTTATGTATAATTCAATAGCTACAGCAATTTATCAAATAGCAGTTATGCTAGTTGGTTTTATTACGCCAAGAATATTATTACAATTTTATGGATCTGAAATGAATGGATTGATTTCATCAACAAATCAATTTATTACATATTTTAGCTTAGTAGAAGCAGGAATTGCTGGTGCTGCAGTATACTCATTGTATAAACCACTAGCAGATGATGACCATAAAGAAATTAGTGCAATTGTATCGGCTGCGAAAAAATTCTATATGCAAGCAGGAGGTATTTTTACAATCCTTGTAATAGGCATGGCAATAATTTATCCTTTTTTTGTAAAAACAGCTGATTTATCTTTTACAGCCGAAATGATACTAATAATCGTGTTAGGAGCAAAAGGATTTTTAGAATTTTTTACACTTGCAAAATATAGGGTGATTTTAACTGCAGACCAAAAAACTTATATTGTATCAAATGCTTCAACGGTATACATTGTATTGCAAATGATAATTATAGTTGTACTATCTGCATTAAGAGCTAATATAACAATAGTTTATGCAGTTGCGATACTTGCATTGTTTGCTAGAAGCATTATATTAATGCTATATGTAAAAAAACATTATAGTTATATTAATTATAATGAAAAGCCTAATATTAAGGCATTAGATAAAAGGTGGGATGCTTTATTTTTACAAATTTTACAAGCAGTACAATCAGGAGCTCCAGTTATAATAGCAACAATATTCACATCTTTACAAGATGTTAGTGTATATACAGTATTTAATATGGTTTTTGTGGGAATAAATGGTGTATTAAATATTTTTGTAAATGGACTATCTGCCGGTTTTGGAGATGTAATAGCTAGAAATCAAAAAGAAACTCTACAAAAAACTTCAAAAGAATTTGAATATTCTTATTATATAATTATTACTATTGTATATACTGTTACAGCTATTATGATTATGCCATTTATTAATTTATACACAAGCGGAATAAATGATGCTAATTATAACCAACCATTATTAGGAATATTATTTACTTTAAATGGTTTACTATACAATTTAAAAACACCTCAAGGCATGCTTGTGATATCTGCAGGTTTATATAAAGAAACAAGATTACAAAATTCTATACAAGCAGCTATTATAGTTATCGGCGGAATAGCTTTAGCACCTTCATTAGGCTTAGTTGGAATCTTAATTGCATCATGTTTATCTAATTTATATAGATGTATAGATTTAGCAATCTTTATACCAAAAAAAGTAACAAAACTTCCTGTAAAAGATACAGCCAAAAGGATGCTGTTGGTAGTAGCTTTATCCATAATAATGTATTTACCTTTTGTATTTATTATAAATATAAATTCAAATGGCTATGTCCAATGGATTATACAAGCTTGCATAGCAGTTATATATACTTCTGTGGTTACAATTCTGATTAATTATATTTTAGATAAAAAAGAGTTAAAAATTGTACTAGAAAGGATCAAAAAACTGGTAAAAAGATAATGGCAATAAATTTAGTGAAAAGAAAAAATGAATGTTGTGGTTGTACTGCTTGTATGAATATATGTCCTAAGCATGCAATAAAAATGGAAAAAGATGAAGAAGGGTTTCTATATCCAAAAATAGATGATAATTTATGCATTAACTGTGGTTTATGTGAAAAAACATGTGCTTTTCAACAAGGGTATAAATTAAATTTTAGATTAAATAAAATGAAAGTTTATGCAATAAAAAACAAGTCAACTGAGGTAAGAAATAAAAGTACTTCAGGAGGAATTTTTTATGAAATTGCAAATATTGTTTTAAAAAATAATGGAGCAATTTATGGAGTAGTTTTTGATGAAAGCTTTCACACTAAACACATAAGGGCAGATGGCATAGATGGAATAAAAAAAATGATGGGATCTAAATATTCACAAAGTGAATTAGGGGATACATATACAAATGTAAAAAATGATTTGAAAGATGGTAAAGTGGTATTATTCACAGGAACGCCTTGTCAAGTTGGAGGTATTATTAAATATTTACAAAATGTAGATACAAGTAAATTAATACTAGTTGATATAGTATGCCACGGTATTCCTAGCCCTAAATTATTTAAAGAATATATAAGTTTTTTAGAAAATAAAACAGGAAAAAAGGTAACAGAATATTATCATAGATCAAAAATAAATGGTTGGAATCAAACAGAAGCGGTTAGATTTAATGATGAAAAATTAGATTATAAATCAAGATTGTCGCAAACATGGAAAAGAATATTTTATACAGATTTAGCGCTTAGACCATCATGTTATAATTGTAAGTATACCAATACTGAAAGGCCAGGGGATATAACCATTGGGGATTTTTGGGGAATTGAATTGTTTAACCCAGAATTTGCAGATAATAAGGGTGTTTCATTAGTAATAGTTAATACAGAAAAAGGGAATAAAATCTTAGAAGAAATTAAAGATAACCTAATAATATCTAATCAAGAAATTGAAAAAGCAATAATAAAAAACCCTCAGATAAAAGAACCAACAAAAGTAGATCAAAATAAAAGAAAAATTTTTTGGAATGATTATAAAAATAAAGGATTTAACTATATAGCAAAGAAATATGGTGGATATAATACAATTGGGAAAATAAAGAATTTGGCTAAAAGAATATTAAAAAAATAATGATAAATATTTTACTAAAAATTTTTGATAGTTCAATATTAAAAAGGAGTACATTATGAAATATGATTATTTAATAGTAGGCTCAGGTTTATTTGGATCAATATTTGCATATGAAGCAAATAAAAGAGGAAAAAAGTGTTTAGTAGTAGAAAAACGTCAACATATAGGAGGAAATATTTATACAGAAAATATAGATGATATAAATGTACACAAAT
>CAMMFK010000012.1 GCA_946496115.1 uncultured Clostridium sp. | reverse complement strand
GACAACAGAACAGCCAAAATAGTCAAGAACAGCAAGATTCACAAGGTAATCAAGGACAACAGAACAGCCAAAATAGTCAAGAACAGCAAGATTCACAAGGTAATCAAGGGCAACAGAACAGCCAAGATAGTCAAGAACATCAAGATTCACAAGATAGTCAAAGACAACAGAACAGCCAGGACAGTCAAGAAGAACAAAATGCACAAGACAGTCAAGGAGGGCAAAATTCTCAAAGTAGGCAAGAAGAAACTGATATTGGACATGATACACATAGTTTATGGGACAAAGCAATAGAAGAAAGAAAACAACAAGAACAAGTAGAAAAGAAAGGACAAGAACAAATACAAACAAAAAAGAAAGAAAAAAATGAAAGGACAGATGGAGAAGAACAGAGAGAAAAAAAGAAAAGAGAATTCGAAGAAAAATCAAAATTTGCTGAACAGGGTGAAAGAGAAACTTTTAAACAAAATAAAATAGAAAAAAGAAAACAATTACAAGAATTAAGCAGAGAATTAGCAAACAAGTCATCACACGAAGCTGGAGACGGAATACAAAGAGAAGGAAAGAAATTATCTGATATTGGAATAGCTACTCCATTAATTGATTGGAGAAAGTTGTTAAGGCAAGCAATAAAATATGATGAGGAATATACAAGGAAAAATGCTAGAATGAGAAATGGATATTTCAGACATAGAATTGAACAACTTCCAATGCCAGAGGCAGAAATTTTATTAGATACAAGTGGATCAGTAAGTGAAGTACTGCTAAAGAATTTTTTAAGAGAATGTAAAAAAATTTTAGATAATTCAAAAGTTAAAGTAGGTTGTTTTAATACAGAATTTCACGGCTTTACAGAACTTAAAATACCAGAAGATATTGATAATATGAGCTTCCCAATAGGCGGAGGAACAAATTTTGATGTAGCTGTTAGAGCTTTTTCAAGAAAAGCACCAAACAAAATAATATTTACTGATGGACAAGCTGATATGCCAAAAGAAACTGTTAGAAATGTTATTTGGGTTGTATTTGGTAATGAAAAGATAAATCCTAAAGGTGGAAAAGTAATAAATATTACTGGGGAACAATTAAGAAAATTATATCAATCATTTATTCAAGATAAAGACGATAAAAACAGATGAAGTGCCTATATGGTGCTTTATCTGTTTCTATGAGACAGTGTCAAGAATTATGGGAAGCTTCTCATAATTCTTGATTTACCACAAACACTTATCAATTGAAAAGAAAAATTATTAATTTTTCTAACCTTTTTGAATGGCCACTTATTATTTATACAACACTTCTTTAGTTTTAGTTGTTCCAGCTTTTAAAGCATTTTCATAATAACTGCATTTAAAATTAATAAAGCTTAGTGTCTTTTGCAATTCTTTAATAAGTCAAGCTTTAAATTAAAGTTGAATAAAGTTTGTGAATTCTTACAAACAATACAAAGTCTCACTTTTCTTACTTCAAAGGTATTTTAATCCTATTTTCTGTCAATAATAAAGATAATTAAAAAAATGAAAGATTTAAAGTGAGGTAATATGAAAAAATTTGCGAGAGAGTTTTTTAAATTATTTTGGATATTTGTTTTTGGATGTATTATGGGATACGTCATGGAGGTTATTTTCAATTTTGTAAGAACTGGAGAATTCGAAACAAGGCAAGGATTAATATATGGGCCATTTGCACCAGTATATGGAATTGGTACACTTGCTTTCTACTTGATTTTACCTAAGTTCAAAAAGATGTGGCAAGTATTCTTAGTAAGTGGAGTGTTGGGAGGAGTAACTGAATATTTATGCTCATATTTTCAAGAAAAATTATTTGGAACAATATCATGGGACTATTCTAACCAACTTTTTAATTTTAATGGTAGAACTAGCATATTGTACTGCCTAGTGTGGGGAGCATTAGGCGTTGCTTTTATTAAATTTGTTTATCCATATTTTGATAAAATTTTTGATAAAGTATTATATAAAATAGGAACAAAAGTTATAACCGCTTTTGCAGTTGTTTTTATGATATTCAATATTTCTATATCATCTCTTGCTGCTCAAAGAGAATATGAAAGAAGAGAACATATTGAAGCAGAAAGTAGAATGGATGTGTTTTTAGATGAACATTTTCCAGATGAAATTTTAGATGAAGTTTATAGAAATAGGATAGAAAAGTAAAGCCTTGAAGTAATAAACAAGCCAAATCTAAATGCAATAATAAATAATGAATATTAAATAATTATTAGACAAAGATTAAGAAATTCTTAAAACACTTTATTTTTACGCTATTATATTGTATAATAGTAAAGACGTTAATTTTCAAATTATACCAATTTTTAATGGAATGATAGAACTGAAAATGCCACGAAATTAATAGTTTTAAGATTCGCGATAAAAAATTGCAAAAATATAACGAAATAATAAAGAGGAAAATATGAGTAGAAAGACTAAAGTAAAAATATTTAAAATTATAATGTTAGCAATAGTAATTGCAATAATAATTGGAGCAATAGTTTATTTGTGGCCACTTTTTAGAAATATTAGTACAACAGAAGGTCAGATGGAATTTAAGCAAAGAATAGAAGATTTAGGTTTCTTGGGAATGCTTATGCTATTTGGTTTGCAATTTGCACAAATATTTTTAGTTATAATTCCTGGTGAACCTATTGAAGTATTAGCAGGAATGTGCTATGGAACAGTGGGGGGAATGCTATTTATAACTATTTCAGCGTTTATTATAACCACAATAATCTTTTTCGCTGTTAGAGTGTTAGGAAGAAAGTTTGTATATAGTTTTTGCAAAGAAGAAAGTGTTAAGAAAATAGAAAACAGTAAACTATTTCAAAATCCTAAAAAAATAGAATGGATAATGATAATATTATTCTTAATACCTGGAACACCAAAAGATTTATTAGTATACATAGCAGGACTTTTACCAATAAAACCATTACGATTTGTTCTAATATCTACATTTGCAAGACTTCCATCAGTTATTTCATCTACAATTGCTGGTGAAAATATATTAAGTGGAAATATACAAGTGTCTATAATTGCATATGTAGTTACATTTATTATAGTTGGAATTGCAATTTTTATTGTAAATAAATTAGATAAATCAAAAACAACAGAAGAAGCAATTAATTTTTTCAAAGATGATAAAACAAAAGATGAAGATAAAAAGAAGGTTATATAGAGTAAGAATAAATTTACATGAGAAAAAATAAATTATAGATGACTTTAATATGGGGGAAGTTTTTTTATGAATGAACTAACAGTCATAAGGAAGCATGAAAAATTACAAAACATAATATTATATTTTTTCATATATAGCTTTATTGGTTGGTGCTTAGAAACAATATATGCTTTCTTGGTGCTAGGGCATTTTGTAAATAGAGGATTTTTAATTGGACCCATTTGCCCAATATATGGATTTGGAGCAGTTTTGCTAATTTTATTATTGAAAAATTGTAAAGGTAAACCCGTTAGCGAATTCATTATAGCAGCTTTTGCATTTACAGTTTTTGAATATATTGTATCATATGTCTTAGAAGCTATATTTGGACTTAGATGGTGGGATTATTCAGAAGATTTCATGAATTTGCAAGGAAGAGTAAGCTTAGCTTATACAATAATATGGGGCACACTTGGAATTCTACTAATGGAAGGAATTCATCCTTTTATAACAAAACTTTTGGATAAAGTAAAAAGACATATAAAGCCAAAATATCAAGATATCATTGTTGTGGCTTTTGTGGTAGTGTTAGTAGTAGATGTTATTTTATCTTCAATTAAATATTTGAGCTTAGAAAAATTGCTATAATTCTTAGTTGATTTTTATAAATTTATAAATTGCAATATATGTTTTTCCGCTAATCAAAATAAAGTGTATGTTTCAAATCCAAATGGATTATATGGAAAAATTAAAATGTCAGGTTGGTATGACACAGAAAGTATACTCCCTTATATAGCAAAAGCAATGTACATTGAGTAATAACTGCTTTGCATGGCGTTTAGGAGTGACCAAAAGATGTTATTGAAAATAATATTTAAAATTATAATAATAAAGTATAAATCTAGATTTTATAGGAAATACTGTAAGAAGTAAAATTTGATTTAAAAATTTTGCTAAGTAAAGATATTAAAAAGGTGAAAATTTAATATCAGATAGCGATTAAAGAAAGAAGGTAAGAATTATGTGTGATGATTTAAATTTATTATTATCAAATCTAAATGTTTTTTATAGGAAATTACAAAATTATCATTGGAATATTACAGGAGCAGACTTTTTTACAACCCATGAAAAATTAGAAGAATATTATAATAGCATTAATGAACAAATCGATGAAGTTGCAGAAGTGATAGTTGCAAAAAAATATCATGTCATGGCAACAATGAAAGAATATTTGGAAACTAGTCAAATAAAAGAAGCAGAAAGTGTGCAAGTTAAATCTTGTGATATATGGAATGTTCTTTTGCAGGATTATGGAACACTTATAGAAAATTGCAAAAAAATAAAGCAAGATGCTGAAAATGAAGGATGTCCAGTAACATCTAGTTTAATGGATGAATATTTAAAAGATTATCAAAAGAAATGCTGGATGATAACACAGGTAGCTAATTGCTAAAAACTATTTATTCATTTTCTAGGAATTACACGAATATAATATAAAAGTTTAAAAAATAAGGTAAATTTTAATTTACTTATAGGACACAATTTGGATACAATTGTTGTGTAAAATAATAAACAAGAAACTAGAAATGAGGTGGTTAAAACAGAAACGTTGCACGTAAAAAATAGTGAATTAGCAGCGAGTGGGTTAGTTCCGCTCAATGTTGAAAAAAAAGAATTTAATATGCTAATGTCTTTATACCAAAGAGCACAAATAGACATTTTAGACAAACTCGGAGCTCTTCAAGAATATTTTAATAACAAATATAATTATGAAGTTATTAATCATATTTCAAGTAGAATAAAAACTCCAACAAGCATAATAAATAAAATGAAGAAGAAAAATTACGAACTAAATTATAAAAATTTAATAGAGTATATAAATGACATAGCAGGTATTAGGGTTGTATGTACTTTTCAAGATGATGTTTTTAGAGTTAGGGATATTATAAGAAGTATGCCAAATACTAGGGTAATAAAAGAAAAAGATTACATAACTAATCCTAAAAAAAGCGGATATATGGGATACCATATGGTAATTGAAACAATGATACATTATGAAGAAGATATTATACCAATAAAAGTAGAAATACAAATCAAAACACTTGCAATGGACTTTTGGGCTTCAGCAGAACATAAAATGAAGTACAAAACAAAAGCGAAACTTTCTAATAAAGACTCCAAAAAATTAGCTTGGTATGCAAAGATTATTAACAAAATTGACGAAAGCATGATGAGAATTTATCAGAAACAAATGGCTAAGTAAAAATTTGAAAGACCGGTCGACAAATTGACTGGTCTTTTATTATTGTGTTAAGCTAGTATTATGGTTATTATATAGCCAAGGTTTATAGGCTAAACCCAAAACCTAAATAAAAATAAAAGGAAAATAAGAATATGAAAGAAACTATTTTAAGGCAAGCTACAAAGTTTGAGAACATTAAAGAAATTATTTATAATTCAGTAAAAATGTATCCAAACCATGTAGCTTTTGTAACGAAGAAAATCAAAGAAAAGGGGATAGAATATAAAAACACTACATATAAGAAAATGCTTGATGAAATAAATGCTCTAGGTAGTGCTTTATACAAACTAGGATTAAAAGGAAAAAGAGTTGCTATATGTGGAAGAAATAGATATGAATGGGCTATTTCACACTTATCTTGCTTACTTGGAGGCATGTGCTCAGTTCCTCTAGATAAAGAACTACAAGTAGAAGAATTAGAAGATTCACTTGTAAGAAGTAAAGCAGAAGCAATAGTATTTGATGAAAAATATGAAGAAAAAATAAACACAATAAAGGAAAATGGAAAAACAAATGTAAAAGTATATATTTGCATGAGCAAATTAAAAGATTTTATAAATGTTCCAGATTTAATTGAAGAAGGAACTGAAATTATAAAATCAGGGAACAAAGATTATATAAATTGTGAAATTGATTCGCACGCAATGAGCATTTTACTTTTTACATCAGGAACAACATCAAAATCAAAAGCTGTAATGCTTGCACAATATGGAATAGCTGTTAATGTATATAATATGCAGTTGGTAGAAGATATAAGAGATACTGATGTAAATATAGCATTTTTACCATTTCATCATATATTTGGCTCAACTTGTATGATAGTAATGCTTGCATGTGGAGTAAAAACAGTATTTACAGATGGTTTAAGATATATTCAGCAAAATTTGAAAGAATATAAAGTATCAGTATTTGTTGGCGTACCTTTATTAGTAGACAAAATGTATGAAAACATTGAAAAAGAAATTGCAAAACAAAATAAAACTAAACTTATAGAATTTGCAAAAGGTTTAAGCAATTGTTTACTAAAATTACACATTGATATAAGAAGAAAACTATTTAAGCAAGTTATAGATGGACTAGGTGGTGAAATGAGATTTGTAATTTCAGGAGGTGCACCACTAGATAAAAGAACTGAAAAAGGATTTAATGATTTAGGAATAAAAATGGTTCAAGGTTATGGACTTACTGAAACATCTCCAGTTATAGCTGCTGAAAACTTCAAACAAGTAAAATATGGCTCTGTTGGAATACCTTTAAAAGATGTGCAAGTTGAAATTGTAAACAAAGATGACAAAGGTATAGGTGAAATTAGAGTTAAAGGTCCAAATGTAATGCTTGGATATTATGAAAATGAAGAAGCTACTAAAGAAGTATTAAAAGACGGATGGTTCTATACAGGTGACTTAGGATATATTGACAAAAAGGGATTCTTATTTATTACTGGAAGACAAAAAGACATGATTGTTTTAAAAAATGGTAAAAAAGTATTTCCAGAAGAATTAGAAACACTTGTAAATAGAATTTATGAAGTAGAAGAATGCTTTGTATTTGGTATGCCAGAAGAAGATGATAAATCAAAAATAAAGGTTGCTATTAAAGTAGTATACAACAAAGATAAAGTAAAAGAAAAATATGGAGATATATCTGAGGATGATTTATATAAAAATATATGGAATCAAATTAAGGAGGTAAATAAAACATTACCACCATACAAATATATTAAACATATGATTTTAACAGATAAACCTTTAATAAAAACAACAACACAAAAAATTAAAAGAAAAGAAGAAATTAAAACAGTAATATAACTTTTTACTTTTGAGACGGTCTTTTCGTAAAAATATTTTACGATTTGCTCCGTCCCAAAAGTAAAAAACTCTTTTTTTATTCATATTCCTGTGATATAATTTACCAAAATTTATTATATAAATCCATTATTTGAAAGGAAGTAATGTAAACAATGAATGATTTAACTTTAGTATTAGAAGGAGGAGCATTTAGAAGTTTATATACATCAGGGGTATTAGATGTATTGTTAAAAAACAACATAGAAGCAAACTGTGTAATAGGAGTATCAGCAGGTGCATTAACAGGAATGAATTATGTATCAAAGCAAATAGGGAGAAGTAAAGATATTAATATAGGCTTTAGAGATGATAAAAGATATGTTGGAATAGAAGCATTAAAAAAAGAGCATGGACTAATAGGTTTTGATTATTTATTTAATGATATTTCTAAAAATAAAAATATTTTTGATTACGAAACTTTCAATAACTCAAAACAAAATTTTATTGCAGTGGTTTCAAATTGTGAAAAAGGAGAGACAGAGTATATAAGTAAAAATAATTGTACTGAAAAAGAAATATACAAAGCCGTACAAGCTTCTAGTAGTATGCCACTTTGTTCAAGAATGGTAAAAATTAAAGATTATCATTATTTAGATGGAGCAGTTACAAATTCAATTCCTATAAATATACCTCTTGAGCAAAATCATAAAAATATATTAGTAGTTCTTACAAGGGATAAAAATTATAGAAAGCCAGAGGTTAGTAAAACAATGGCAAGGGTATACAATAGAGCATTTAAAAAATATCCTAAATTGATAGAAGAATTATGCACTGCGCCAGGGAGATATAATAACATAAAAAACAACATAGATAAGTTAGAAGCAGAAGGCAGAATAATGGTAATACAGCCTAAAAAGCCAGTAGAAGTCACAAGACTTGAGAGAGACAAAACAAAACTCCAAAACTTATATAATGACGGAGTAAAAGATATGGAAGAAAGGCTTGAAGAATTAGTTAAAAGAATAAGATAAGTAACTTTTGCTATAAAGTTGCAATTTTACATAAAGTGTGATATAATTAATATACGGTTGGCCTTATGGTCAAAAAACATCAAAAAGCACAAGAGAGGTATGAAAAATGAAAAAGAAAATTTTGATGTTCGTAGCAACAATGTTTGCACTTACTGTAGTACTTACAGGATGTGCAACAAATCAAGTCACTACTGCCACAGCGGTTCGGGATGAGACCAAGGTGGAATCTCAGAGCCAAGAGCAGGATTTTACTGAAATCGGTGAAACTTTTGCAGTAACCGATGATTGGTCCGAACTGGAGGAACTTACTGCTGAAGTCATTTCCACCAGGCAAGATGGAGCTTTACCGTATGAGGCGCATGGTGTGTATACTTTGTCTGGACAAAGTTACAAGACCTACACCTTTAATGCTCCCAACGACTTCTATGAAGTTGTAATGATGAATAATGACGAAAGTTTTGCTTTCATTATTCACAATACGGGGGAACGTGGAGTAAGCTTCCAGTCCATCATTTATAATGATGGTGCTTTCAAGGGATTGACTTCCAACTATGTGCTGTTTGAGGAAGCAGATGGCACAGTTAAAGCCGTATCAATCAAGGAAAAGGAAGATTGTCAAATTGGAGAATACCAGTTTGATGTTCTGAACTTTGAAGACCTGCCTGAGAAAGAAAAGAACACAGCCATCTACCCTACAGGTAGCTATCAGGCAACGTTCTAACGAGTGGCTAATAGTATCTGAACGAGAGGACTCTGCTTGGAGGATTTCCACTAAGTGGAGTCCTTCTCGTTGCTTTTTATCAAAGGTTTTTTTAAAATATAGGAAAAATCGAAGATTTTGCCTATATTACAAGGTTAAGTTACATTAGGCAACCGAGCAAAGCTCGTGGCATATGGCGAAGCCACTTTTATTATAAGATTGGTATCAAAAATTCCTTAAAAATAATTTGACTAATTTATATCTATATAGTAAAATGGTAAAGTAATTTTAAAAAACAAATTTTGGAGGAAGAAAATGTATAACTTTTTAAAAGGAATTATAGTAGGAATTGGTGGTATAGCACCGGGATTAAGTGGTAGTGTTTTATTGGTAATTTTGGGATTATACCAAAAAACAATAACAGCAATAGGAACACTATTCAAAAATTTTAAGCAAAATATAAAATTTTTAATTCCATTAGTTTTGGGATTTGGAGTTGGTGTACTATTATTTAGCAAAGTAGTAGACTTTTTACTAGCTAATTTTGAAATGTATACAAGATATGCTTTTTTAGGATTAGTTATAGGAACAATACCACTATTTTATAAAGAAGTAAAAAAAGAGGGATTTGACAAAAAATATTACATATTAATGCTAATAGGAGCAATTGTTGGATTTGCACTATTTTCATTTAACAAGAATTTGTTCCCTGTAATAACAGAGCCTAATTTGTTCCAATCAGTATTGTTAGGTGTTGCAGTAGCTGGTTCATCAATAGTTCCGGGAGTTGATAGTGCAGTAATACTATCATCACTAGGATTATATGAACTATATGTAGGCTCAATTGCCGACCTTAACTTTTCAGTTTTAATACCTGCTGCATTTGGTTTAGTAATAGGGGTTCTTGTAATATCTTTCTTAATGAATATATTATTAAAAAGATTTTACACAGGAACATTCTCAATAATATTTGGTTTATTTATATCAATAATTCCAAATGTATTGAACGAAAGTTGTGCCTTAGGATTTAATGCTAATTCAGTTATTTCAATAATAATAATGATAATTGGATTTTGTGTATCATATTTCCTAGGAGATATAAAAGGTAATAGTGCAAAAATAAAAGCATTAGTAAAGAAAATAAAAAGAATTGAAGAACCAAACAAATAATTGATTTAAAAATTTCAATTGAACAATAAATTCATAAAAGCTCTTCCGACTGAATAATATTAATCAGTTGGAGGAGTTTTTTATGAAGAAAAGATTTTTAAAATATTTTATAATGTGTACAGCGGTAATATTTTTTATGTCATCAGCAGGTTTAGCGTCGAGCTATGACATACCAGTGTGGTCAAGTCAAAACAATAAATTAAACGAGAATGTGGCATATGATGACAATGCTCCAATTAGTGAAAATAAAGTAAATAATACTGAAAAAGTGAATAGCAATAATACAAGTGTAAGTAATGAAATAAATAATGTTAGTGAAAATATGTTAAATACAGACTCTATAAATGTAAATGCAGAAGCAATGAGTGGTGAAATTCTTGACACATCTGGAGCAGTTACAAACAATCCACTTAATTTGACTTGTGGAGGAGCAATTTTAATTGAGCAAAATACAGGAAAAGTTATTTATGATTACAATATGCATGAACAATTAAGGCCAGCATCAGTAACAAAAGTAATGACAATTCTTTTAATAATGGAGGCTCTAGATAGTGGGAGAATATCATTAACAGATAAAGTACCATGTAGTGAAAACGCTAGCAATATGGGTGGCTCACAAATATGGCTAGATACAACAGAAGAGCTTACTGTAGATGAAATGCTTAAAGCAATATGTCTGCAAAGTGCAAATGATTGTTCAGTGGCAATGGCAGAGTATTTAGAAGGTTCAGAGCAAGCTTTTGTAGAAAAGATGAATCAAAGAGCAAAAGAACTTGGAATGAATGACACAACTTTTAAAAATTGCCATGGCATAGATGAAGATGGGCACATTACATCTGCTTATGATATAGCAATAATGTCAAGAGAGCTTTTAAAAAATCATCCTCAAATTACAAATTACACAACCATATATATGGATAGCTTAAGAGGTGGAAAGTCGGAACTTGTAAATACAAATAAACTAGTAAGAAATTATGAAGGTTGTACTGGTTTAAAAACCGGTTCAACAAGTGTAGCACTATTTAATTTATCAGCAAGTGCAACAAGAAATGGTTTATCTTTAATTGCTGTAATAATGAAAGGAGAAACAAGCACTATTAGGTTTGCAGAAGCAAGAAAATTATTAGATTATGGATTTAATAATTATCAGTATAAAGAACTAGGAAGAGCAGGTGATATTGTAGGAAATGCAAATATAGAAAAGGGGTTAGAAAGTAGTGTAGAAGCTGTATTAAGTAATGATGCAGGTGTTGTAATAAAAAAGTCAAATGATATAAATATAACGCAAAATGTTGAAATATTTAATAATATTTCTGCACCAGTAACTAAAGGGCAAAAAATAGGAGAATTAACATTTATGCTTGATGGAAATGAAATTTCAAAAGTTGATTTAATTACAAATAAGGATATACCTAAATATAGTTTTTTGACAATGACAGGAAGAGTATTTAACTCTTGGTTTACATTATTGCGAAAAAATTAATATATAATAATATTATTAGTAATAAATAACAAGCCAATTGCCATTTGTTTTATAACAAATGGCAATTGGCTTGAAATGTAGATAAACTTATTTAAGTTTAACTTTTGCTCTCGCAGAAACAGGTCTCATGCGAGTGTGTGTTTTCTTTGCTTTGTCTGGCACAGGGATAACTTCAGTAAAAAAGTCCATAAGATGCCAATGTGGGTCAAGAATTTGACGGTCTACCATCATATAATTTAGTTTTATATAAGTTCCATCGGCCTTTTCAATCCAAACGACGTTGTCATCAATTTTTATGGATTTAATCCCAAAAATATCAAGAAATTGGAGCATGACTGAATTTTTTGACCAACTAGACTCGAATCTTACTTGCATATTGTCATCAATCCGGGCAAAAAATTCATAGTCTAGATTGATATTAATCTTCATTATTTCCCTCTCACAAGTAACGTAAAAATATGTTGGAAGTTCGTATATTGGCTCTCCAAATATTCTTGCTATTTCTTTTTTTTTATGAAATTGAATAAACGTTTCAGGAGTGGTCAGAATTGCTTGCAATGTCTTTGAGGTTTTGGCGGACTCAAAATGCATTTAAAACACAACCTTTCAAATAAATAGTGTAATTTTAATTATAACATAAACTTGAATAAAATACAAGTTATTTAATCTAGGCTTGAGTAAATATTAAAAACTTCTTGCATATTTAATCTGCTTTAGGCAAATTTAATCCAGCTCAACAATCCTAGCATCAACACTATCATTATCAGAACTAACATAAATTTTTATATCACTTCCGGTATTGTTTGTGAATTTTAAATCTAAACCACCACTATATGAAACAGCTGCATCTTTGCCTTCTTCTATATAAGTAACCATTTTTTTATGGGGATGGCGTTCAATAATATCCAAACCTTCTACTTGCAATGCAGTATTATATATGGTAGTACTAACCTGGCAATTTCCGCCACCATAACCCTTTTCTACTTTTTTATCTACAATCACGTCAGCCTCTTGATAACCCTTTTCAGCAGATGGCTGTCCCACAATTGAGTTAAAAGAAAAACTTTCTCCATTTTTTATGGTGGTTCCACTTATTGTGTTGCAAGTAATACTTATATTATTCAATCTAGCGCTATCGCCACTCAATTTAGTAGAAAATGATGCTACTTCTTTTTCAACAGGAGTAACAGGAACTGTTACCGTGTTTGTTGGTACAAAAGTATTATTAATTTCATTTATAATATTTTGCTGCCTAGTATTATCATTAGTTATGTTTTCTGAATTTTCTTGATATGATTCTTTATTAACAGTATTATTATAAAACATGTATACACCTATACCAATCCCAATTATTAATAAAATTGCTAATATTATAATTATTGTTTTTTTCAAAATAACACCATCCTTTTAAAATAATTTATGTAATAAAATACTATCAAATTTTATTATATCCATATTGATAAATAATATTTAAATTATATATAAATTCAAAAAATTAACAAAACTACGATAAATCATTATTGACAATTTGCTATAATTTATTTATAATATAATTATATTGAAAGGCACGGAAAATTTATTTTTTTATTTATGGAAACATATAAATAAAAATTATCCATATTTAATTTTGAAAGGATATTTGTGATGGCAAGTAAAGTTTGGAAAAAACTACTTTTTATTATATTAGTAATTGCATGTTTGTTTAATATAACACTAAAATTAGTACAAAGAAATTCATTTAAAGATGAATTACAATCTTCAGCACAATATGTGCAAGATCTAGAACAAAATGAGGCAACTGAAACAACTAATACTTTAACAATTTTGAATGAAACTAATTAAATTAGAAAACTTATAGTCTACAAAAATAATCAACCTTGATAGTTGATTATTTTTTTGTGTTTGTATATAATTTAAAAAACAAATAAATACCAATAAATAGTTAAACAATTTTTAGAAGGGATATAATTACCAAATGAAAAAAATAAATAATTTTATACAAAAGATTATACAAAGTAAATACCTAGGCTATGTGATTATTTTTGTTTTATCTTGCATTATTATTTCACCAATTTTTTCTATGGATTTAACGCAAAATAATGAAGCGAAAATTCATATGGCAAGGATTTTTTCAATAGATTCAGTAATAAAAGATGGCATTTTTCCTCCAATAATAGATTACAAATATATAAATGGATTTGGTTATGCACTAAATTTGTTTTATGGGCCACTTACGACATATATTCCTATTATTCTTTTAAATTTATTAGGAACGTCAGGTTTAGCTTTAAAAGTATTTACTTTTTTTACCGTGTTTATTTCTGGAATTACAATGTATAATTTTATTTTTACTGTTACAAAAAGGAGAGCAATGGCTACTATAGGTGCTCTTGTATATATATCTGCACCTTATAAATTATCTAATCTTTATTCAAGAAATGCAGTAGGAGAATATACAGCTTTTATATTTATTCCTTTAGTTTTTGAGGGAATGTACAATATGTTTAATAATAAGAAAAAAGGCTACTTACTAAGCATAGGTATAATTGGTCTTATATTATCACATACTATATCAACTGTTTATACTGCAATATTTGCGTTCTTGTATTTGTTATTAAATATTAATAAATTAGGAAAATGGAATGTATGGAAAAGATTAATAATTAATGTGCTAATTTCTCTAACCGTTTGTATGTTTTATTTAGTCCCACTATTTGAACATTATATTATAGGAAATTATACAATTTTCGATACTACAGCTATGCACTCAAATTCACAGGAAGTGTATACAACAACATTAGGGCTTAATGATTTATTTGCAAGTGAATTTGGAGATCAAGAAATTAGATTTTCACTAGGAATTATAACATGCTTATTAACTTTGTTAGGAGTATTTTGCTATAAAAAAATAAAAAAAGAATACAAAGAAATATATTTAAGCTTTTTGTTTATTGGTATTATTGCATTAATAATGGCAACAAAACTATTTCCATGGTTTATTATTCCAGACTTTTTTGCTGTTATACAATTTGCATGGAGAAATTTAGGTTTTTTCACATTCTTTATTTCATTAATTTGTGGGATAAATGCTGTTACATTTGCAGAAGAAGTTTTAAAAAAAGATGCGATAAAAGATACTTTTTTGTTTGCAGTTATAATAAGTATATGTGTATTTAGCTCTTTGGGAGTAATGAGAGACTGGAAATTTGGAGATATAGAAAATGAAAGAAAATTTGATAATAATATAAGAAACGACGATAGAATATACTTATATAGTATTAATAGAGACTATTTACCTATAAATTCATTAAAAAATCAAGATTATATTTTAGAAAGAGATAATTGTACATATGTGCTTGAAGGTGAAGCAACAATTGATAGTGAGAACAAAATCAAATTAAAAGACACTATTCAATTCAGCAATGTAGAAAAAAATACAATTATAGAATTACCTTACATTTATTATTTGGGCTATTATGTCCAAGTTTCATACAATAATAATGAGTATATTAGTGTAAATACTTTTGAATCACAAAATGGTATGCTAGCTTTAGAACTAGAAGAGTGCGATTCAGCTCAAGTAAAGGTTGAATATAAAGGTACAATTCTTGAAAAAATAGGATATACAGTATCAATGGTTGGATTTGTTTTACTAATAATCATGATTTATATGGAGAGGAGAAAAGATTTAGTATATGGAGGAGAATAACAAAAAAGAAAACATTTTAAAATCTATTATTCACAATAAAATTACCTTGGTAAGTTTATTTATAATAATAATAAGCATAATAATATCTATTCCTATGTTTGATCCTAATTACAATCTTCAATTTGATGATGGAGTTCAGCATATTTGTAGAATTATAGGAACCGAACAATCAATAAAAGAGGGACAACTTATTCCGGTTATAATGTCTAATTTTTGCAATGGCTTTGGATATTCATGGAATTTATTCTATAGTCCAGTAACGGCTTATTTGCCCTTGATATTTAGAATTTTTACAACATCTTATGAAATGTGTTTGAAATTATTTATGATTGTTGTTAGTATTGCTACAGGATTTGCTATGTACTTTTTTGTAAAAAAATTTTTACAAAGTAAAAAAAACGTAATCAATGAAAAGAAAGGTAAGGCAAGCATTCGATTAGATGATAACAGAATAGAATTTATAGCTATTTTAGCTAGTGTACTCTATATTCTACTTCCTTATAGATTAAATGATATGTATTTTAGAATTGCAGTAGCTGAGCTTACCTCATTTATATTTTTACCAATTATATTTAATGGCTTGTATACTATAATTAATTTAAGTAAAAAAAGCTGGCTATTAATAGTAGGTGCCACAGGAATGTTATTGACTCATAGTTTATTAACTGTTTATGTCGCAATTTTTTGCATATTATATGTATCGATAAATATTAATAAGTTAAATAAAAAAACAATATTAATTTTATTTGCAAATTTAGGTCTTGTACTTTTACTAACATTTTTTTATTGGGGACCATTGATAGAAAGTAAATTAGCTACAAATTATGAAGTATTTAATGAAGATCATATGGTAAGATGGGGGGCAATGATAGGATTAAAAGCAAAACCATATGAGATTGCCTTCCATATCCATGGAAGAATGCTTTATGGAATCGGTATTCTAGTTATAATTGGAACTGCATTAAGTTTTACAGTGTTAACAAATAAAAATATTGACAGAAAGAACTTTATATTTTTCTTGATTTGCGGAATAGTATCTACAATAATGTCACTGAACTTTTTCCCTTTTGAAAAATTACCTAGTCTATTTACAATGATGCAATTTTCATTTAGAATGCTTGAGTTTGGTGGATTCTTTTTAGTAATATGTTCTTCGATAGCAATAGGAATTTCAATAAAAAATTTTAATAAATTTACTGTCCTTTGCTTATCTTGCATATCAATATTATTGTTATTGCCAAATATAGAAGACTTGCCAAAAGGTAGAGACTATGCAGAACAAGAACTTATTAGTGGTATAAGAGTTACTAGCGATACAGGTAGAATTCATGCGGGATGCGCAAGCTTCGAATACTTACCAAATAAAGCTTTGGAAAATAGAGCATACATAGAAACTAGGGAAAATATACCTATAATTTTAGATAATGAAAGTACAGCCAGTAGTAATGATACCGAGATTGCAACAATAGAGAATTTTAATAAAGATGGTACAAATTGTAGTTTTAATGTTGTAAGTAAAAAAGGAGATGATATAATAGAAATAGAACTACCATATATTTATTATATTGGCTATAATGTGGAGTACACAGACGATTCAGAAAACAATAATAGTGTAGAAACTTACGAATCAGAAAATGGATTTTTATGTATAAGAGTTCCAAATGAAAATGTAACTGTAAATGTAAAATATACAGGAACAGTGCTTATGAAAATAGCTTATATTATATCAGTTGTTACCTTTTTAGTTTTAATTACTATATATTTTATAAAACGAGTAAAGGAGAGAAAACAAGAAATTATGTACTTACATCAAATGGACATTTTTCAAATGAGAAAGCGAAAAAGGAATTAGGCTATACTACAAGGGATATTAAAGATACTATAAAAGATACAGTGAAATGGCTTAAAGAGAGTGGTAGGATAAAGAGTAAATAAACTTAAGAGTTAAAAAATTCCTTGATATTTTTTGTAATATATAGTAAAATAATACAAGAAAAAACATTAATTTTAGAAAGGTAAAACAATGTCAAAAGGAACAGTAGCAATAATAGGAAAGCCCAATGTTGGAAAATCTACTTTCTTCAATTATTTAGTTGGACAAAGACTATCAATAGTTGAAGATACTCCGGGTGTTACAAGAGACAGAGTATATGGAGAAACAAACTGGAGAGGCAAAGATTTTACAATAATTGATACAGGCGGAATTGAAGAAAAGGCAAATGATGTAATAAGTATCCAAATGAGATTACAAGCAGAGCTAGCAATAGATGTAGCTGATGTAATTATTTTTATAACAGATGTTACAACAGGAATAACTCCAGATGATAGAGACATTGCATTAATGCTTAAAAAGTCAAAAAAACCAATAGTGCTTGTATGCAATAAAGTAGATGATTTCAAAAAGTTAGAAAACGACACTTATGAATTTTATAATTTAGGACTTGGCAGGCCTTATCCAATATCATCTGCACACGCAAAAGGTATTGGTGATGTGCTTGATGCAATATATGAACATCTACCTGAAAAAGACGAAAATGATGAAGATAAAGAACACATAAAAGTAGCAATAATAGGAAAACCTAATGTTGGAAAATCATCTTTGGTAAATAAAATCTTAGGTGAAAATAGAAGCATAGTAAGTAATATTGCAGGAACTACTCGTGATGCTATAGATTCTAAGTTCGAAAATGAGCATGGAAAATATATTTTTATAGATACAGCAGGTTTAAGAAGACACAGCAAAGTAGAAGAAAATATTGAAAAGTATAGTGTTCTAAGAACTGAACTTGCAATAGAAAGAGCAGATGTATGCTTGCTTATGATAGATGCCAATGAAGGCGTAACAGAGCAAGATACTAAAATTGCAGGTCTAGCGCATGAGGCTGGAAAAGCTGTAATAATTGCTATAAATAAATGGGATGAATATGACAAAGAAAATGGTACATTAGAAAATTATACAAAAGATGTATATAACAAACTAGCATATTTGTCATATGCTCCAATATTGTTTATTTCAGCAAAAACAGGACAAAGAGTAGAAAAATTATTTGAACTAATAAATGAAGTTTCAAATAATAATGCAATGCGTATTGCAACATCAGTTTTAAATGAGCTTTTAGCTGAGGCGGTTGCGATAGTTCAACCACCAACAGATAAAGGGAAAAGGTTAAAAGTACTTTACATGACACAAGTAAGTACAAAACCACCAACATTTGCAATATTTGTAAATGATAAAAAACTATTTCATTTTTCTTATGAAAGATATATTGTTAATAAATTAAGGCAAGAATTTAATTTCAAAGGAACGCCAATTAGGATTCTAGTTAGAGAAAGGGAGGATAGATAACATGATTTGGGCAATAATTTTAACAGCAATAATAGCATATTTATTAGGAAGCATAAGCTTTTCAATTATTTTTACAAAAAAATTCGCAGGATTTGATGTAAGACAAAAAGGTAGTGGAAATGCAGGTAGTACAAATGTATTAAGAACAGCAGGAAAAAAGCCAGCAATATTAACACTTATATGTGATGTATTAAAAGGTGTAGTAGCAGTTTTAGTAGCATTTTTAATGGGAAAAATAGCAAATGCTGATGTGTGGAATTCTGCTTTATTAATCCAAGTTGCAGGTGTATGTGTTGTACTTGGACACACATTCCCAATATTCTTTGGATTTAAAGGTGGCAAAGGTGTCGCAACAGCACTAGGTGTATTATTAATTACAAACTGGCAAATAGGACTAATTTGCTTAGTATTTGCTTTAGTATTAATGGCAATTACTAGAATAGTAGCACTTGGCTCAATTGCAGCAGCAATTCTTTTCCCAGTACTTTGCTTCTTTATAACAAATAATTTCTTAGTAGGTGATTCATCTACAAGAATATCATACCTAGTTTTCGGAATAATTATGGCACTAATTGTTATATTCAATCATAGGTCAAATATTCAAAGAATGGCTAGTGGAACAGAGAATAAATTAATATTTAAAAAATAAATTTGGAGGAACGCAAATGAGTAAAAATATTGCAGTAGTAGGTAGCGGTAGCTGGGGAATGGCTATTTCTAACCACTTAGCAGAAATGGGAAACGCCGTTAAAGTATGGTCTTTTACAGAAGAAGAGAAAAATTTAATAAATAATGAGAGGAAATGTATGTTTATTCCAGACATGGTTTTGGATGAAAAAATATATTGCTCAAATGATGTTGTAGAAGTTGTAAAAGATGCAGATTATATATTTCATGTAACACCATCAAAAGTTACAAGAAATGTATTTAAACAGTATAAAGATTATGTTAAAGATAAACCTATTGTAATTTGTTCAAAAGGATTGGAAAACGCAACATTAAAAACTTTGGATGAGGTAATGCTAGAAGAATTACCTAGTGCAAAAATAGCAGCATTTTCAGGTCCAAGTTATGCAACAGAAGTTGTAAAACATATTCCAACAGCCATAATTTTAGCATCAAAGCATGAGGATGTTTTAGATGAAGTATCAAGCTTACTTATGAATGAATATATGAGAATATATAAATCAAGAGATGTTGTGGGAGTAGAAGTTGGAGGAGCTTTAAAAAATATAATTGCTTTTTGTGCTGGAATTTGTGCTGAACTTAATTTTGGAACAAATGCTGAAGCAGCACTTATAACAAGAGGCTTGGCAGAAATAACAAGACTTGGCGAAAAAATGGGAGCTGACAAAAACACATTTTTTGGACTTTCAGGATTAGGAGATTTAATACTTACTTGCTCAAGTGATGAAAGTAGAAATAGAAGAGCAGGAAGATTAATAGGAAAAGGTAAAACTATTGAAGAAACCAAAAAAGAAATAGGCATGACAATAGAAAGTGTTGAAAATATTGAAGTTGCAAAAAAATTAGCTGAAAAATATGATGTAGAAATGCCAATAGTAAATGCAGCATATGATGTTTTATACAATAACTTAAAGCCACAAGATGCAGTAAATAAATTAATGACAAGAGCAATAAAATTTGAAATGGAATAAAATCTAAGACCAACATTTATAATTAAATTTAATGAATAAATTCTAAACCTCGCGCAAATACTAGTAGCGAGGTGTTTTTATGAAAAATCAAATTAGTAAATACTTACTAATCACTTTAATGATTATTTTTGTGATTTTATTAGTGATATTAATATATATTAGATTTTGGGGAAATAACGAAGCAAACGAATACACAATATTAACAGAAAAGGCAGAAGGTGAAATAACATATTTAGACTCATCTATTATTCAACTTATGAACAATCTTAATAATATTTCATATTCAAGGTATCAGGTGACAATAAAAGAAGTTAATGAGAGTGAACAACAAAATAATACATCAAATAATAGTGAAAGTGCAGGAAATGGTTCACAGACGACTGAAAGAGCCAGTCAAAGTAGTAGTGGTAGTGAACAAAATCGGTGGAAATGAACAAAGCAGTGATCAAAGCGGAGGCAGTTCGGGAGGTAATAGCAATGCCTCAGAAAGCACAAATCAAAGCGAAGCAAGGACATCAAGATTGGCACAAGTAGACTCACTATTAAATTCAAATTATGATGATATACCATGGGATGAAATCTCTTATGGAGTAGAAACTTTGTATACTGCATGGCCAACAATTAGTATAGATATGAAGGCTTTAAATGTTGAAGAAAGTGACATTTCTAGCTTTAGCACAACACTTGACGGAGTAGCACAAGCTGTAAAAGTACAAGATAAAAATAGTGCTCTAATTAATTTGTATAACTTATATTCTCTATTACCAAAATATTTATCATATTTTAAAAGTGATGAATCAGAAATAAATATATATACTACAAAAGCATATGTTTTGAGTAGCTATGTATCTGCAAATAGTGATAATTGGCAAGAAATGAATACAAACGTAACAAATGCTATAAATACATTATCTAAAAATATGCAAACAGAAGAAATAAGCGATACTGAAAAGTCTACTTTAGAAAAGTCGTATACACTTTTGGAAGAATTGCAAAGAAGTGTTGGCTTAGAGGACAAAGAGATTTTTTATATGAAATACAAGCTTGCAATGGAGCAACTTGAAATATTGTAATTAAAAATCACATAATTAAAAGGGGCTATTTTTTTAGCCCCTTTCTAATTGTCGTCTTTTATTTAAAACTATTTTTCTTCATCTTGTTTTTTCATGTTATTTTGTTCGTTTCCTTTTGGACAGTTTTTAGATGAATTCTTTTTATCTTTTTTACAATCTTTCTTACCCATATATAGGCACCTCCATTTCTATTTGAAATTCATTTATATTATTAACTAAATTTGTAAATTTTATACATATTTAAATTACTTCCTACGTTTGTAAAGTAAAAATTAACAATACAAATTTGACAATCATTACAAATATGTTATAATTAAAAGGTGAGTAAGCTGAGTAATCGCACATGGCCAGTGCCGAAAGGCGGCATGTGAGGAAAGTCCGGGCCCCATAGAGCAAGGATGCTGGATAACGTCCAGTGAGGGTGACCTTAAGGAAAGTGCAACAGAAAATAACCGCCTAAAGTTTTTAGGTAAGGGTGAAAAGGCGAGGTAAGAGCTCACCGTAGATGTGGTGACACATCTAGCCGTGTAAACCCCATCTGGAGCAACACCGAGACTAGGAGGCTAAGACTGCTCGTCATCTCCTTAATTTGGTGGCATGAGGTATGTAGCAATACATATCCTAGATAAATGATTACTTTGAACAGAACCCGGCTTATAGGCTTACTCACGATTTCTATTTCTTTTTTTGTAATTGGATGCACAAACTTAATTCTATAAGCATGAAGAGCTTGTCTATCAATTAAATTTGAAGGCTTTCCATACAAGCTATCTCCTAATATTGGATGACCAATATATGCCATATGGACACGTATTTGATGAGTCTTCCCAGTATGCAAAATGCATTTTACTTCTGTTAAATCTTCTCCACCAATATTAAAATTCTTTATTACTTCATATTCAGTAATAGCCTTTTCTCCTCTATTTGAAACACATCTTTCAATAATGCTATCTGCCTTTCTTTTAATAGGTTTATCAATAATTCCTTTACCTTCTAATTTACCAACAACTATTGCAATATATTCTTTAGTGTAAGCTTTGAGCCTTGATTGAATATATTCATTTTTCGCAAACATGACAATTCCAGAAGTATCTTTGTCTAACCTATTTATTGGTCTAATTAATCTATGTAAATTAATAGAATCATAATAATATTTTAAACCATTAGATAGGCTGTCTTCATAATAATTAAGTGAAGGATGTACAGGCATATGAGGAGGTTTATCTATAATAACCAAACTATCATCTTCATATAAAATTTTTAAATCCATTTTAACTGGAACAATATTTGAATTATCTTCTTCAAAATTCAAATCAACTTCAATTAAATCATTTTCATTAACAGGAAAATCTAAATAAATGTTATTTGAACCATTTAAATATATTTTTTTATTTTGTTTCAATTTAAGTAATAATCTATTTGAAATTCCAAAGTGTTCTTTTAATACTTGTCTAATATTTATTTCATCTTTTACAACATAATTTAAATTCATGATGGGGAGCTCCTTTTATCTAAAAATATTTTACCAAAAATGTTGTACTTTTTCCATATTTTTTATATAATTAGTTCGGAGGTTAAGTTATGAAATTTATTGATAAAATTAAAGAACAAGCAAAAAAAGATATAAAAACAATAATCTTACCTGAAACTGAAGACATAAGAGTTTTAAAAGGCGCAGAAATAGTATTAAAAGAAAAAACAGCGAATATTATTTTAATTGGAAATGAAAATGAAATTAACAAGCTTTCTAAAGAAAATAATATTAATATTGAAGGTGCAAAAATAGTTAATCCTGAATCTTGCGACAAATTTGAAGAATATGCAAATTATTTATATGAATTAAGAAAAGCTAAAGGCATGACAATAGAAAATGCAAGAGAGCTTTTGAAAGAAAATTCTAGATATTTTGCAACTATGATGGTAAAAATGGGAGATGCAGATGGATTTGTGTCAGGAGCATCACATCCTACATCAGATACATTAAGACCAGTTCTTCAAATTATTAAAGGAAGAGAAGGTGTTAAAACTGTTTCTGCATTTTTTATTATGTGCTTGCCTACAAATGAATTTGGAGAAGATGGAGTATTTATTTATGCAGATAGTGGTATGAATGAAAATCCAACAGCTGATGAGCTTTCAGATATAGCAATAACTTCCAGTGAATCTTTTATAGAACTAGTAAATCCAGAAGGTACACCTAAAGTTGCAATGTTATCTTATTCTACAAAGGGTAGTGCTCATTCTGAACTTACTGAAAAAGTTATTGAAGCTACTAAGCTTGCACATGAAAAAGCACCAGATTTGCTTTTAGATGGAGAGTTACAATTAGATGCTGCAATAATTCCAGAAGTAGCTGAAAGAAAAGCACCAGGTAGTCCTATAAAAGGAAATGCTAACATTTTAGTGTTCCCAGATTTAAACGCAGGAAATATTGGATACAAACTTACACAAAGGTTAGCCCATGCAGAAGCATATGGTCCACTTTGCCAAGGATTAGATAAACCAGTTAACGATTTATCTAGAGGATGCACAGCTGAAGATATCGCAGGTGTTGTAGCAATAACAGTTGTTCAAGCACAGCACAATGAAGATAAAAAGGTTCATAGACAAAGCCAAAAGTCTAAATAAGTTAAAGAAAACTATATAGTCAAAAAA
>CAMMFK010000011.1 GCA_946496115.1 uncultured Clostridium sp. | reverse complement strand
TATTAACAGAATTGGCATTATTATATTAAATATAATATATTTTTTCAAAAAAATCATCTCCTCTATAAATGAATTATTATATCTCAATATCTTCATTAGTTTAGCCATACCATGAAATTCAGTCATTTTATTTCAATTAATTTCGTAGGTTTCCATTACTGTTTTATCACTTTTCAAACTAATTTAATGCTCCTGACATAATTCTAAATTTAGAATTATTGTTCCAGATTTCTTGTAATTTGCTAAAATTTTCATTAGGATTTAGCATTAAGTTCGCTAAATTATCTAATTCTTTATATTCTTCATCAGATAACTCAAAATTCTTATCTTGTATATATTTAGGCATATGTAAAAATATAATTTCATCATTCATTAACGCATGAAAATCATAGAATAATCCTCTTATTGAAGCTTTTAGTCCTAGGGTTGGTGGATCAGAAGAATATAAAATAGTTTCAGGTTTATATTTATTCTGTCTTATACCTAAATAAGCATTTGCACCAAATAAAAATTTATCATAAGGAATATCATTCAAATCAAATCCCATTTCATGGTCTGGACAATGTTCATCTGCATCTACTAATCTCCATCTATTTTCTTTTCCGTCAAAATATTCCGTAATCCAATGGTCATAACATATTCCATCATAATGTATATATTCAGCGAATCCACTTCTAGCTCTAGCTGGTATTCCTTTAGCTTTCAATATACTAGCCAATAATATAGCTTGACTTCTACATGTAACATGAACTTTATCTTTGGCTTCCCTTTTTGTAGTATAGTTAGGATTTTTTCTTAATAATTCAGCTATTACACTTTGTGCAGTTGGAAAAATGTCATCTTCATATTCTAATCTAGTAATTGGCACTTTAGTCATATCTCCCCAAAAGCAATCTTTTTTATTTCTAATTTGCTTATCTCTAAAAGCTACTGGATGAATTATTTGCATTCTTTGTAATAGACATAATTGTTCAATATCATTTGGCAATTTTTTTGCAAAATCCTTATAATATCCTAAATCTGTAAATGAACTTGTTTTCTTATAAAATTCTAATATTTCTTTTTCCATTTATTATCTTATCCTTTCCATTTATTTTTTTTTATAATATTAAAGCCATTCCAAAACTTCATTCAATCCTTTTCTAGGTCTTGGTTTAGGATTTTCATCTGGATAACCTATAGAAATTGCTGAAATTAGTTCCATGTTCTCATAGCCAATCAATTTAGCAATGTCTTTCTGCGTATACACAATATCTCTTATCCAAAGAGAACCTAACCCCAAATCTGTGGCTCTTAAGCAAATATGCTCTATAGCTCCTCCGATTGAAAGCGAATCTCCTATAATCCAATTATTTTCATATTCCTTAAGAACTAATATAAGTATAGGAGCTTCTTTCATTATTTTTGCAGTTGCTTTAACACTACTATTAGCATTATATATTTGTCTTTCTAAATTAATCTTTTCGTTATTTTTCTTTTCCAACATAATGTCAGCAATTTTATTTTTTATAGTGTCGGTTACTATTACAAATTTCCAAGGTTGTCTATTTTTGGCAGATGGTGCTAATCTTGCACAATCGATTAAGTCATCAATTATTTCCTTAGATATTTTACTATTTTTATATTTGCGAATACTTCTTCTATTTTTTATTGTTTCTTTTAATTCCATTCTGACCTCCTAATCTTTGCAAGCATTTATAAATTCCTTGAAAATTTTATTATGATTCTCATCTATTTTATATAAACTTTCTGGATGAAATCTAACACCAATATAAAAAGTTTTGTTTTTAGATTCTATTACATCAGGGTATCCATCTTCACAAAAAGCAACTTTATCTAATTTAGGACATTCTTTTATTGTTCTCTTATGCCTAGAATTAACTTGCATTTTATTAGTTTGAACTATATCATAAAATCTTGAATTTTTATCTATATTAATCCAGTGAACATACTCATCAAATGATTTATCATGCTTTTCTGGATTAGGAATTTTATAAGTAGTTCCTCCTAAAGCTCTTGCAATATTGTTCTGTCCAGCACAAATACCAAGTATTGGAAGATTTTTTTCATAACAGTATTTAGCAATTATACTTTCATAATTATCTGTTTCTGCTCCACCTTGTAAAATAATACCATCACATAATTTTAATTGAGCGATTAAATTTTCTTTCTCCTCTATGGATAAATTATCTTTCCAATTATCTCCACAATAGTTTATATTAGCTTCTGTAGGTAGTATTCCAATAGCTACTCCACCATTATCAAAGATTGCTTGTTTTACTTCATCTCTTATAAAAGTATCTATTTTATTTTTATTTGATTTATAAGTAGCATAATGTTTGGATACTATTCCTATGATAGGTTTATTCATTGTTTCCCTCCGTATTATCATTTTCTTTTAATTTCTTTTTAGATTTATCATTTAATTGTTTCTCTTTATTTAATTTGTTATCATCTAAATATTTATAGTTTAGTGCATTTCTATTTGTAATTACACTTTCTCCTAATTCTTTTTCTAAATTATCGCGTGTAATTTTTGCAATTTTGCCACCACGTTTTGCTATTTCTTTATTCTCTTTTAATCCATAGGGTTTATGTTTTTTTGCAAGCTCTCTTGTTGCAATTTCTCCTAAATCTGTAAGTGTAACTTCTATATCTGTCATATTATCTCTTAAAGACTCTTTTCTAATTCCTTTAAATTCTTTATATTCTGAAGCTTTCATTCCAGACCATTCTTTATATATTTCATTTGTAAGGATTCCGTACTCATAATTTTTGGTTATACCATTTGCTTGCCATACATCTGTTAATTTACGTCTATCTACAACTCCAGTTAGTCTTGCTTTAATCCATTTATCATCATATCCACGAGCTCTATAATAATCAATCGCTCGATTAACAGCAAGTTCTGGATCAAATACTTCATCAATTCTCTCTTTTCCCATTTTGGCAAGCCATAATTTAAATGGCTCTGCTTTTGGACTTGGCACAGATTCTATTAGTCTTAATATTCCTTTTGTATCTAAAGCATCAGTTAAATAACTTTTTCCATCTTTTTGTGATTTCATTTTCAGTTGTACGCATTTTGCGTACAACTCACTTTTTTCTTCTTCTGTCATTCTTCTTTTTAGCGTGTTCCAATAATTTCTTGGATTGTTACTATCCGTCAAAGCTTGAATAACATCAACAACACTAAAATAATATTCTTCTTTTTCACTATCCCAAACACTTCTTATTTCATTATCCTCAAAGAGATTTGAAATTGTTTCTAATTTATTTATATTTTCCATTTAGGTATCATTCCTTTATAAAATTATTATTATGTTCAAATTATATCAAGAACATGCATTTTTTTCAATTAAATTAACACTTTTTGTTGATTTTTTGCTAAATTTGTGATATATATTAGGTGTATTCTAATTAGGAATACAAGAATATTGATGTTTTCTTGGGAATTTTATAATTCCTCAGATGCCAGGCGAAAACGAGTCGCATATAGGATTGCGAGCTGGTTATTAGAAAGTATGAAAAATTTAAAATAATAATAGTAAACTTGTCCAATATTTATAAGTAATTAAGAAAGCCATGAGTGCAAAGTTCAATATTCTATTTACATACACACTAAAAAATGAGTACATATTTAAAACTCAAATTTTGTTTGAGCTTCTTAAAATTGTACTCATGTAGGTAAATAGAGTATTGGTATATCGCTTATGGTCTTTTTGTATGTATAATTTTCTACCCTCTCTATTTATACATAACAAAAAGAGCTTAACAATTTATTTTGGTATGTAAATAAATTGTTAAGATGAGCAAAAGAATATATGAATGATATTAAATATATCCTTTTGCTTTGGCAAAGCCAACATAAATTATCTATTGTAAAATTAGATAATTTATGAGCCCTCCGCTAGGAGCCCACTGACATCTTTCCAAAACGAAGTTTTGAAAGTGTCATAGTGGGTTACATACTTTCGTTAGAAAGTTATGTAACAGCTCCCTTCGGTCGCTACTTGCTACCTACAGAAAGGGAAATATATTGGAAAAGACTAAAACAACAAATTATTCAGTAGCTAGAGTAGAAACTTATACTAAAACAAGTATTACTAAAGCTGAAAGACACAACGAAAGAAAAAATAAATCATATTCTAATATGAATGTTGATTTAACTCAAACACCAAACAATATACATTACAAAAGATGTGAAACTACCTATAATGAAAAATTGAAAGAGTTAATTGACAGTGGACAAGTATCATTAAGAGGATTAAAAAAGGATGCAAAGTTATTTGATGAACTCATATTTGATATTAACTCAGACTATTTTGAAAAAAATGGTGGTTATGAATTTGCAAAAGAATTTTATGAGAAAGCATTTCACTTTGCTGAGCAAGAAATGGGAACCAATAATATTATATCCGCAGTAATGCATGCAGATGAACTAAATACAGCTTTATCAGAAGAATATGGAAAACCTATATATCATTATCATTTGCATGTTGTAGCACTTCCTGTTGTTAGAAAAGAAGTAAAATGGACGAAGAAATGTGAAGATAAATCTTTGATTGGAACTACAAAAGAAGTAATCAATCAAGTAAGCCACAGCAATAAGTGGAAATCAGAGCAAGTATTAGATAATCAGGGCAAACCTGTATATGATAAAAATGGAAAAGCAGTTTTAATTAAATCTTACAGTTTATTACAAGATAGATTTTTCAAGTATATGTCTGATAGTGGATATAAGAACTTTGTTCGTGGTGTAAAAGGTAGTAATCAAGAACATTTAGATGATTTGCAGTTTAAAATTAAAAAAGATACTGAAAGATTAGAAAGAATTACAAATAAAGTTAAAGAAAAAGAAATTTCCTATAATGAGTATATGAAGTATGATAAACAAATCAAAGATATTACTAATTTAGGAAAGCAAAAAAAATTCTCTAAAAAAATTGAACTAGAACAAAAAGATTATGAGAATTTAACTGAATATGCTAAAAAAGGAATTGTTGCAAATAAAGAAATATATGAGCTTAATAACAGAATTGATAATTTAAGAAATGCAGTGGATAAGTGGAAATCCCTATATGATGATATTATAGAAAAAACAAAAGATTATTTTCATGCTATAAAACTTGCACCACAAAAAGTTACAAATTTCTTTAAAAGTCTATTTGATGAAGAAAAAAAAGACGAATTAGAAAAGCAAAGACTTGAACAAGAAAAAATACAAGCTGAAAGAAAAGCTCGTGAAGAAGCAAGACTTGAAAAACAGAAACAAAAGAACTCTCCTGAATACAAGAAAAGGAGGGCTGACAGAGATGCAAGATAATATAGTTTATAGATTAGAGTTAACAAATGAAGAATATGAATATGTAGAAAATCTAAAGAAAGAATATTACGAAAAATTAAGTAAAATGACTAAAGAAGAAAGATTACAATATTTTAGAGATAACTATTGTAATGAGCAAAAGTTGAACTTTGAAAAAGAAATAAACGGCACAATATACAAAGTAAATACTCACTTTGATGTAAATGCTGAAGAAAGCATTCTAAATAAATTTTTTAGACTAACAAAAAAATCTTAAGAATCACTTGAACTATAAAAACGAATATGGTATTATGTGAACACTACAAATTAAAACTTTGTAACATTTTATATCTTATTCGGCTGTCTAAAGGAAAGGAGTTGTTATGGGACAGTCAAATAACGAAAAAATAACTGCTTTATACTGCCGTTTATCAAGAGATGATGAACAGCTAGGAGAAAGCAATAGTATTAAAAATCAAAAATCAATTTTAAGTAAATATGCTAAAGATAATCATTTTATAAATACTAAATTCTTTGTAGATGATGGGTATTCTGGAACAAGTTTTACAAGACCTGCATTCGTTGAAATGATGGAACTTGCAAAGCAAGGACATATTGGAACAATTATAGTAAAAGACCATTCAAGGCTTGGTAGAAATAGACTTATAGTAGGTCAATTATTAGAAGAAGATTTTATTAGACTAAATATTAGATATATTGCTATAATGGACAATATTGATACTGATAAAGGACTTAATGATTTTCTTCCTATACAAGATTGGTTTAACGAAATGCATGCTAAAAACACAAGTCAAAAAGTTAGAACAGTATTTAAAAATAAAGGAAATGCTGGAATACCTTTAACTGTTAATGTACCGTATGGTTATAAAAAAGATCCTTTAGATAAAACTAAATGGATTATAGATGAACCAGCTGCAGAAATAGTGAGAAGAATATATGATTTATGTATTCAAGGATATGGAACTCATCAAATATGTAATATATTAAAACAGGAAAAAGTTCCAACTCCAAAAGAATATAAAGCAATCCATGGCTTATGCAATTATCATATATCTGAAGTCAAATATTGTTGGCAAGATAGGTCTATATATGACATCTTATTCAGACAAGAATATATTGGAGATACAGTAAATTTTAAAGGTACTACTAAATCTTTTAAAGATAAAAGTAAAATTTATTTTCCAAAAGAACAATGGAAAATCTTTAAAAATACACATGAGCCTATCATTGATAAAGAAACTTGGAATACAGTACAACGCATTCGAGAAAATAGTCAACGCCCTACTAAGATTGGTAAAATAAATATATTTTCAGGACATCTATTTTGTAAAGATTGTGGCTCAAAATTATATTATTGTACTTCGAGAAGTTATACAGAAAACAGACATTTTTATAGATGCTCAAAATATAAAAATACTTCTTCTAAATCATGTACAAGCCATACTATTAGAGAGCATATATTAAAAGAATTAGTTTTAGAAAATATAAAACAAGTCCTATCTTATATACGTTCTTATGAAGATTTATTCATAAAGCAAAAACTTGAGACTTCACTTGAAGAACAGAAAAAAATAGATAGCATAAACAAAAAATTATTATCACAATATGAAAATCGAATAAAAGATATTGATAACTTGATACAGCATATTTACGAAGATAATATTTCTGGCAAAATTACAGATGAAAGATTTACTACTCTATCATTAAATTATGAAAAAGAACAAAAAGAACTTAAAAGTAAAGTTAAAGAATTAGCTAATAAGCTCGATACAACTAAACAGCAAGAACTAGATTTAACATCTTTTGTTAGTAAAGTAAAACAATACACTGAAATTTCAGAACTTACACCAGAAATTATAAATGAATTGATTGATAAAATATATGTATATCAATCAGAAAAGGTAAATGGTAAACCGACTCAACAAATAGACATTTACTATAATGGGATTGGAATTATAAATATTCCACTAAATGAATATGAGCTAGAAAATGCTTTTCAGGAAAGTATCAAAAAAATAAAAACAGCTTAATCTGTACTATTTTAAAGTAATGGAGCACATACCAATACTTGTCCTTGTTGGTAGTGCTCCTTGTATAAACCTTTATAACCGCTATTGTGAAATTTATCAAAATTTTTAACACCTGCCTTTTTGGCAGTTTGATTAAGTGAATAATTGCCTTTTCTAGTTAAATCTCTTTGATAAAATCTTTTTTCATCTTCTGTTAGCAAACGGTATTCGTTTTCACTAATTTCTTGCTTTCTAGTTTGAACTGCGAAATATGTTTGTGCAAGAGCAATGACTCTTTTTCTACTATCTCCATTTTGTGCTATTAAGTAACAAGCATAACGAGTTAGTTTGTAGTCTATTTGTTTTCTAGTTGCTCCTGAACCAATTGACACCATTTTGTCGGCGCCGACAAAATGGTCTGAAGCATTGATATTACTGTTTTCGCATGCTTTTATCGCTCTTTGAATTACACCGTCAAATTTTCTCCATTCTTTATAATCTAAAACACTTTGCAACTCCCTTGCATACCAAAATTCAACACCGTTTTCATCAATATGTTTTATTTCTTCAAATGACGCACTATTTTTATCAATATTTTTCAATAATTTCACCTCCACTTTTTATTTTTATTAACTAAATATCATTATAAAATCTTTGCTCATTCAAGTCAATAGTTTTTCGCTAATTTGCAAAAGAAAAAGAACCCTCTTGTGAGGAAAAGAAATATTTAAAATATTTACTTTTGCAATTTCAACTAATTTTCCTCAAATTATTATCTTCTACAAAATTTGACACATTATATAAAAATAATACATCTGTAATGCCATTTTCCTTTGCATATTGTTCATAATCAAATGCTGTATATCTTGGGTCTAAAAAGTGAACTTCTGAATAATTTTGGCATAAAAACTGTGACATTATATGTGCATATGAATCTTTCACTACTAATAATTTTCTATCATTATTCACATTCGTTTTTATAATCGCTCTACTGTTATTTCCATTTAGGAAATATGAATATTTGTCTTTGGTTAATAAAAATTCTTCATTAAATATACTTTGTGTGTTTTGAGTATCATAAATTGCTTCTTTTATATTCATATTGTTTTCATTTTGATATACATAGATTTCGTCTGGTTTTTGATTCCATATTTGTGCTTTTGAATCAAAAGTTCCTAAGAAATCACTTGTTACTTTTACTTTATTAAAATCAGTTGTTGGTACTGCTTCTATATTTGCAGATTTGCAAAGCTCTTTGTATACCACATATGCTCCATCACTATTCATATGATGGTCTGTTTTAAAGTACAATTGCTGATTTTTATTTTCATTTAATAAAGATTTTTCTACATCTACATTAACTGTATTTTTCGTATTGCTATATGCAATGTTAATTATCTCTTCTTGATTTGGAGCTTGCACATTTTCTGGCAATTTATCGCTATTTATATAAATAGAATTAGGCACAAGTATAAAATATGTTTTTATATTTTGCTCATTCATTTTTTGTGCAAAATCGGATATTATTTTAGTATTGCTATTTAATGTTGTTTTTTCTTCTTCACCAAATTCAAATTTTTCAAACAAATATGAGTCCTGTCCTACATATACGTCATTAATCTCTTTTTTACCAAGTACATTTATTTCCCACCAAGAGTTTATTTTTAAGAATGTATCTCTAAAAGCAAAGTGGTCATTTACATAGTCATTAACACCATCCAAGTATTCTCCATTTACAAAACTTTTAAATGAAAATCTTGGTATTGTAGCATACATTCTATTTTCTTGTTCTGAAAAATCGCTTTTTGGTAATACAAAATTTAGTATTACTATGATTACCCATACTGTTACAAATATTAGAAAGAATATCTTATTTTTCATTTTTTATCCTTTATTAAAATTATTTTATGGCTTTTTGCAAAAAGCCATTTACTAAATTTTCATAGCTTTAAAATCTAAAATACAAAAATGGATTAAAGCTATTATTTACTAAGCTTGCTGTACTAATAATTAAAATTCCAACACATAAAACTCCAGTAATTACACCTGTCCATTTATTTTTCTTTATTTCTTCTTCGCTATTTACTACTGTTGCTATATTTGCTGTGTCATTAGTTTTTTCGGCTTTAATCTTCTTTATCTTTTCAACTGTTTTTATAGCAATATTTTTAAGTGGTATTGAGCAAATTATTCCAACAATAATTATGATAAAATAATTTTGCAAGTAATATATTGCTTCTGAATTGACAAAGCTTATATTGTTCAATCTGAACATTGAACTTAAGTACACTCCTACTTTGCTTAAATCTTCAAATGCAAATATAACCCATCCTATCAAAACTAAAAACATTGCATATATGTGAGAAAATGCGCTCAAAATAATGCTTAAAATTTTTCCTAGAGCTTTATTATTTTTTTCCAAGTTTGAAATCTTTTCTTCTGCTTTAGCTATTATTTTAAGCAGAAATAATTTTTCTATAATTAGTATTATTCCAAAATACAATCCCCACAAAACGAAGTTCCATGAGGCTCCATGCCAGGCACCGTGTAAGTGCCCAAACTATTAGAATATTTCTAATTTGTTTAGCTAAACCTTTTCTATTTCCTCCAAGTGGTATATAGATGTAATCTCTAAACCAACTGCTTAAAGTTATATGCCATCTTCTCCAAAATTCTGTAATAGTTTTACTTATATATGGATAATTAAAGTTCTCATCAAAATCCATACCAAAGATTTTAGCAAGTCCTATTGCCATATCTGAGTACCCACTAAAATCAAAATATATTTGTAAAGCAAATGAGATTATTCCAAGCCATGCTAAAACGCTGCTCATCTCATTAAAATTTCCGTTTTCAATAACGTTCCACAAAACCCCTACATTATTAGCAATTAATACTTTTTTTCCAAGTCCAACTATAAATCTTCTCATCCCGCACGAGAAGTTGTCCATACTGATTTTTTTATCTACTAATTCTTCGTCTACTGTTTCATACCTTACAATTGGTCCAGCTATTATTTGAGGGAACAATGTTGTGTATGTTAAATAGTTGTAAAAACTTTTTTCACATTTTACTGTTCCTCTATATACATCTATAATATATGATAATGACTGGAATGTATTAAATGATACACCAATTGGTAGAGGTATATTAAGTAGTGGAATATTTATTCTAAACAATCCATTAATACTCGATATAATAAAATCTGCGTATTTGAAGAAAAACAAAATCAGTAAATTTACAGTTATATCAATCATTAAATATTTTCTTTTATCCTTTTTGTTTTCCCAGTTTTGATTGATTTTATTTCCGCACCAATAGTCCATTACAGCAAGAAGTAGCATAATAGGAATATATCTAATTTCTCCCCATGCAAAGAATATGAAACTTGCTATTATCATTACTAGATTTTTGAATTTTTTTGGTACTATAAAATATATTAAAAGCATTAATGGTAGAAAAATATATAAAAATACTATGCTACTAAAAACCATTTCTTTTGTATGTAATTTCTCCTTGTTATATTTGGATTTTTGGTTATCCATAAACCTTAAGCTTTATTAAATATTAATTGTTTAATCAAAAAACAATTAATATTTTAATTTTAAAATCTAAAAGCAATTACTATTTTAAATTCAAATGATTAACTCATTAGGAATTTCAAAGTTCTGAATTCCCATATATCCAGGTGCAATTTCGTACTTTTGGAAAACAATTACTGCTTTTTTGTTTTCGTTTATATAAAAGTCTTGATATTCATCTTTAATACCTGAAAATCCGCCTTCTTCTTTTGTAAAATATGAACTGTTTTCATCATTTTCCATTCTTTCTTTTATTTGCTTTTCAACGCTTTCATCTACTATTTGCTTATAATCTGCGCCTAAAACATCCTTTAAATTTAATTCTTTTCCATTTTGAATATCTATGTTGTAAAAATATTGTTCTTGGTATGCTGAAGCTTGACTTTCACTCTTTGTTATTACAAAAGATATGAAATTATCGTCTTGATATGTTATTTTATAATCAATGTTTATTCTTGTAGGAATATAGTCATCCATTGTTCCACCTGTTGCAAGTACAGCATTTTTATATTCCTCTGCTCTAGTTCTTGCTTCTTCAATAACATCATTTATTTTTGAAGAAATCTCATAATTTATTCTATTTTCCAAATCTGAATTTCCTGTATTTTGTATAGCGGGAACTTTAACATCTATTAAATCTGTCTCATTTTCTTCTTTATATTCTCTAACCGTAAATACTTTTGCTATTCCTGCTATTGCTGGGATATCTTGCATAGCTTTTGCAAAACTTTCATTTGTATTGAGTAATACCACAAATAAGGCAAATGTAGCAATAAGCGCCAAAGCAAAACTTCTAAAAACTATCAAAGGTCTATTAGTTCTAGTTGCATTTTTGAATACTTTATTACTCTTAATTACTCTATTTTGCTTAACTGCATTTCTTTTTTGAACCACATTGCTATCTAGAATTGTTCTATTAACAGTATCTTCCAATTCTCGCGGAACTTCTATTGAATCATATGCCATTTTGGCTTTTTCAAATATACTCATATACAATCACTCCTTTCTAAACTCTTTTTTAATTCTTCCATCCCCTTATAAAGCCTAGATTTTACAGTGCTTACATTTGTTTTTGTAATATATGCAATTTCTTCAATTTTTAAATTCTCAAAAAATCTAAGTATTATAACTGTTTTTAATTTTTCATTTAGCTTTTGTATATTTTTGTATATGTCAATGCTTTCAATCAGTTCCTCATCATATTTTTTATCAGTTGCTACATTATCTAACAGTTCGTATTCTTCTAGCTTTTTATTTTTTCTTGAAGATTTTATTGATTCATTAATAAGTATTCTATAAAACCATGTTTTTACGTATTCTTCGTGTTTTAATGAGCCTATATGTTCTAATGCTTTTGTAATTGATTCTTGAACAACATCCAATGACAAATCTTTATCTTTAGTGTATGTATATGCTATTTTGTATAGTTTATCTTGATTTTCTTTTATATATTCAATTAGTATTTCTTGAGCTACTGCTGCCATTTATTATGCTCCTATCCTAGGAAATCTTTTATTACTTTATTTACTGTATTGTAATCATTGCATATGCACAAAATTATATAGTTTCCCTTTTCTTCTAAAATATGATTTTGAATTTTGCTTACTTCTTTTGGCAAATAGCTTGCGAAAGCTTCTTCTCTTTCTTTTAGTCTTGTTTCAATTTTTTCCTTTGCATTATTAATGTCGTTTACATCTTTTACTTTTAATACAAGTATTTCTTCGCTAGACGCTCCACTTCCTTGATATGATACAATCTCTTCTATCCCATTTGCTTCGAAGCCATACAATTCAATTGCAAGTTCGTCATCTATTTTTGCCAGTTCATCTTCAAAACTACTACTACTTGCTATTCTATCTGCTAATTCATCTACATTTATTTGTATATCATCATTTAGATTTCTTCTCACTATTGTACAAACTATTAAAATTGCAAATATTGCTATGATTACTATTATTCCTATATATTTTTTCATATTAATTCCGTATATATTATATATACTTTCCTCCTTTAGTCAATACTTAATTTTATTTATTTTATTACAATATTATTTGTAATTTTTTGATTTTAATTTGCTCTTTATGGCATTTTTTAATTATTATCTTTACTTCTATGAGTTATCTTCTAAATATTTAAGCCATTTTTGACAATATGTTTTTCCTACATGTATTCCATCCGTGCTTGCATTTTCCGGCAAATTTCCTTCACTGTCCACTAATACAGATTTAACATTTAAATAATGAACTCCCTTTTCATTTGCAACTTGCTTAATATATTCATTGAATTTTGCAATGTTGGTATTGTTATATATGCTATCTGAATTGCTTTTACTCTTAGTAACAGGTATTATAGATTGCAAATATATTTGGCAGTCTGGTTTGACTTTTCTAATTTCATCTATTAATTCACCATATTTTACTTTGAACACTTGCGGATATGACCAGCCAAGTTCATTTACGCCCAGCATGATATATACTTTCTTTATATTTTTGTTTTTCATATCTTCTAATAATGTAATTTTATTGCCATTATCTGTTTTTACAAATTTTTTAGTAACTGCTGTATCAACCATCAATCCTATATATGAATAATCCTGCACATATTTTAAGCCATTATACATTATTAACCCTTGTGTTCTTGAATCACCTATAAATGCCACTGTGCTATCAAATTCGCCAGTATTTACACTAACATCACTATTATTACTTTCTGAGCTTCCTTGATTTGCATTGCTATCTGGTGGGTTTTCTTTAGCTGGTTGATTATTACTTTCATCTTGGCTTGTGTCTTCTATTACATTTGTTTCTACGGTATTGTTTGAAGTATTGTTTAATATTTCGTTTGCTGTTTCATTAATTTGTGTGTTATTTGTTTCATTTACTTCTTGTGTTAAATTTTCTATTTCATTTATTATATTTTGATTCAATTCCAAATTTGGATTTTTTTCTTTATTACTATTTGCAATTGAGTAAATGGTAAAGATTATTAATGATATGATAATTACTAATATTATTATAAAAATAGTTTTTTTGATTTTTTTGTTATTCATTTTTTGTACCTCTTTAAACTTTTGTTTTTGCTTTATACTTTATTAGATATTATTGTGTGTAAAAAAGTTTAAAATATTTTTATTTTTTTAATAAAATTAACTACTCTCGACATTAAATTTTGACATAATAAATGCTCTGTACAGTTATTTAGCCGTACAGAGCATGCTATCACTTCCAATCTCTATTTTTGTAAACTTCTAATGTTTTCCTTTTCTAGTTGCTTTAAACTTTTCTTTGGCGTTGGCAAATCTTCTGGCATAGTTCCGACCTGCTTCTTTAATAGCTTTTCTGACTATTTTTCCAATTTTATTATGAGTGTCACAAGCTCTCTTCTCCGTATCAATTTTATCTCTTTTTAATCTTGACTCAGTCTGTGTAATGCGGAATAAGTTGGCTGCAAGTTCTTCACTGCACATATTATCTAAAATATCTTCTCTATATCTTAATCCTTTTCTTTTTGCAATATCATCAGCTGTCTCACCATTATACAAACCTTTATAGCCTGCATTGTGAAATTTGTCAAAGTTTTTAACTCCTGCATTTTTCGCAGTTTGATTAAGCGAGTAATTGCCTTTTCTTGTTAAGTCTCTTTGATAAAATCTCTTCTCATCCTCTGTTAACAAACGGTATTCACTCTCGCTAATTTCTTGTTTTCTAGTTTGAACTGCAAAATATGTTTGTGCCAAGGCAATTACTTTTTTTCTACTATCTCCATTTTGTGCTATTAAATAACAAGCATAACGAGTTAGTTTGTAGTCTAAAATCGTTTTTTCTGCTCCTTTAGGCATTTTTATCGTTTTGTCGGCGCCGACAAAATGTTCTGAAGTATTGATATTACTGTTTTCGCATGCTTTTATCGCTCTTTGAATTACACCGTCGAATTTTCTCCATTCTTTATAATCCAAAACACTTTGCAACTCCCTTGCATACCAAAATTCAACGCCATTTTCATCAATGTGTTTTATGTTTTCAAATGATGCATTATTCTTATCAATATCTTTCAATAATTTCACCTCCGTTTTTATATTTAATTAACTAAATATCATTATACGGTCTTTGCTTATATATGTCAACAGTTTTTCGTTATTATATAAATTATAAATTCATGCGAAATGCTATTGCATTACTATTGTATTACTTTAATAAAATAAACCTATGTAAAATATTGATATTTCAATACTTACATAGGTTTTATTGTTTGGTGCGGATGAAGGGACTTGAACCCCCACACCATTGGTACTGGTTCCTAAGACCAGCGCGTCTGCCAATTCCGCCACATCCGCATATGTATATTCGCATTGGCTTCTAAAACCAGTGCTAAATATTGTTCAATAACGTGAACAATATTTAATATACACTTTTTTTATCATATTGTCAAGTACTTTATCGAAATTTTAATCATCAATTTTTCGTCTGCATTTAAATTCATATCACATTTCAAATAAAATTCAACCTCTCCCTATTACATCATACATAGTTTTAAATTCATATCCATTATCTTTGAAATATTGTATCATTTCTGGTAAACATTCATATGTCAATATTTTATCTGATGCATCATGCATTAATATTACTATGCTAGTTTTATTTTTTATAGTGCTATAAAAATTATCCATTATTTTTTCCTTCGTATTAGCTCCTGCTGCATCATTTGTAAGTGCATTCCAATCAACGCTAGCAATTCCATTTTGCTTTAATAATTCTTTCGCCTCTTGCTTTATATCATGATATGGTCCACCGCTTGAACCACCAGGAAATCTAAATACTAGTGAATTATAATTTTCATTTCCTAAAGCATTTTTTATTGCATTATTAGCTTGGTTATATTCATCAAGCACCGCTTGGCTACTAGAATATATGTCTCCATATTTATGAGAATATCCATGATTTGCTATGAAATGTCCTTCATCGTATTCCCTTTTAACTAAATCTGGATTTGCTTCTACTTTAAGTCCTAACACGAAAAAAGTTGCTTTTATGTTTTGCTCTTTAAGTAAATCTAATATGTATGGTGTAACTGATGTAGAAGGTCCATCATCAAATGTCAAAAATACTCTTTTGTTATCTTGATGTTTATATATGCTGTTAAATCTTTCAAGTTCTTCTTCATTTAATGATGTAAATCTCGCTTTTTCGGCTTCTTCTCTTGCTGAAATTTGAGCATTTACTTCATTAATCCACAAATCATATGCATATTTAGTTTTACTTACATTATACATTTGTACCAATCTAATACTTGTGAAAATAATAAGTATAATAAGTACAACTACTAAAATAACCAGTGCAACTTTTAATTTATTTAATTTTCTAGTTCTAACAATTAAATCATACATTATAAAGCCCCTTTTAGTTTTGCCAAGTTAATTTATTTCAACTTAGTGCGAATAAAATATTTTGCACCACTTATATTATACCTAAAAATTAAAAATAAGCAAGTCATTTTTGCATTTTTCCAAATAGTTCAATTTAAAACGGTCCTTAATTGAAAATCATTAAATTGCTCAAATAGATTTTGTCAATAAGGATACTTCTTTTTGACATTTTTCTTTTAAAAAGGGACGTTCTTAATTGATACGTCCCAAATTTTAAAAAATTAAATTAGTCTTCTTGCTTTCTATTTCCATTTAATTTGATTAATTTCATTATTTCTACAATTACTATTGGCGATAATATTAATAATATCATTTCAAATATATCTTGAGCTGGAAGTACTGGTATACTAAATACTTCTCTTAATCCAGGAACTGCTAAAATTACTATCATTAATAATGCCGAAACTCCAAGTGCCAATAATAACATTTTGTTCTTAAATGGATGTGACTTGAATACTGATTTTTTAGGTGTTCTTACATTAAATACATGAACTAGTTCTGCAAATGCAAGTGTAACAAATGCCATTGTTTGACCAATTTCTACCTTAATTTCTGCGTTGCTTAGACCTTCTACTTGTGGAAGTATGCTGTCTGGTGTTGCTAATCCTATTATGAATGCTGCAAGTGTTATTAAACCTATCATTACACCTTGATATGCAACTCTCCAAAGTCTTGATTTATCAAATATGCCTTTTTCTTTATTTGGCTTTTTCTTCATTATATCATCTTCAGCTGGGTCTACTGCAAGTGCTAATGCTGGAAGTGAATCAGTTACTAAGTTAATCCATAATATATGCATTGGTAATAAAGGTTCAATTAAATTAATGTCTATTCCAAATGTGCTACTTAAAAATGGTGTTATTAGCATACATACGAATAATAAAACAATTTCGCCTATGTTACTTGAAATTAGGAATTCGATAGCTTTTAAAATATTTGCATATATTCTTCTTCCCTCTTCTACTGCTGAAACGATTGTTGCGAAGTTATCATCTGTTAAGATTACATCTGCGGCTTCTTTTGCAACATCTGTACCAACCATTCCCATTGCACATCCAATATCTGCTTGCTTTAGTGCTGGTGCATCATTTACACCATCACCTGTCATTGCAACGATTTCTCCTGCTTTTTGCCATGCTTTAACTATTCTAACTTTATGCTCTGGTGCAACTCTTGCATATACACTATATTTTCTAATGTTTTTGTCTAATTCTTCATCAGACATTTTTGCAAGTTCTGCTCCTGTTATCGCCTCATCTTCGTTTTCTAATATTCCCAACCCTCTTGCTATTGCTGTTGCTGTAATCTTGTGGTCACCTGTAATCATTACAGTTTTTATTCCTGCTTCTTTACATTTTTGAACAGCATGTTTTGCTTCTTCTCTAGGTGGGTCTATCATTCCACACATTCCAACGAATGTTAAGTCCCTTTCTAAATCTAAAACTTCATCTCCGACTGGTTCATGGTCCATATATTTATATGCCATTGCTAAAACTCTAAGAGCATTTTTAGCTAGAGATTCATTTTGTTTTTCTATTTCTGGTATTCTATCTTTTAAATTTGTTTTTATTTCTCCATTTTCAGAATAACTGTTACATATTGATAATAATTCATCAAGACCACCTTTTGTACAAACTAAATATTTATCTCCAAATTTATTTACAGTTGTCATTAATTTTCTATCTGAATCAAATGGTATTTCTGCTACTCTTGGATGATTATTTATTTCGTTTTCATCGTATTTTAAATTAAAAGCTAATTGTGTTAAAGCAATTTCTGTTGGGTCTCCTGTGAATGTAACATTTAAGCTATTTGTGTTTTCTGAATTAGATGCTTCATTTTCAGAAGTGGCTGTATTAGGATTGCTTGGTGCAATTTTTGTATCATTACATAGCATTCCAATTAAAATTGTTTTTTCTAATTCATCTGAGTTATATTTATTTTCTTTATATAGTTCTTTTGCATCTATTAATTGTCCATTAACATATACTTTTTGAACTTCCATTTTATTTTGAGTAAGTGTACCTGTTTTATCTGAGCAAATTACTGATGCACTTCCAAGTGTTTCAACTGCTGGTAATTTCTTTACAATAGCATTTTTCTTAACCATTCTTTGAACGCCTATTGCAAGAACAATTGTTGATACTGCTGCTAATCCTTCAGGTATTGCTGCAACAGCTAAACTTACTGCTGTCATAAACATATCTATTACATCTTTGCCATATGCTAATCCTATTATAAATATAACTATACAGATTACAATGGCCATTATTCCTAAACTTTTGCCTAGTTTGTTTAATTTTTGTTGAAGTGGTGTTGCGGTTTCTTCTACGCTATTTAGCATACCTGCAATATTTCCAACTTCTGTGTGCATTCCAGTTTCAACAACTATACCTTTTCCTCTACCATATGTTACTAGGCTTGAAGAAAATAACATATTTGTTCTATCTCCAAGTGATACTTCTTCATTTTCTATTGTAGCTGCATCTTTTTCTACTGGTACTGATTCTCCTGTAAGTGATGCTTCTTGTGCTTTAAGATTTACAGCATCAATAATTCTTATATCTGCCGGAACATAATCTCCTGTATCTAATACAACTATATCTCCAGGTACCAATTCTCTTGAAGGTATAACTGTTACTTTTCCGTCACGCATTACTTTTGCTGAGTAACTACTCATTTTCTTTAATGCCTCTAATGACTTTTCTGCCTTATTTTCTTGTATTACCCCTATAACAGCATTAAGAATAACAACTATTAGTATGATTATTGAATCTGTAAATCCTTCGCCTTGCATTTGTCCTACAACGCCAGAAATTATTGCTGCTATTATAAGGATTATTATCATAAAATCTTTAAATTGCTCTAAAAATTTTACAAATAGGCGTTTCTTTTTCTTTTCTTGCAATTCATTATAGCCATTTTCTTTTTGTCTCTTTTTCGCTTCTTCTTCGCTTAATCCTTTTTCTAAGTCTGTGTTTAAGGTTTTAGAAACTTCTTCTACGTCTTTGTTAAACCAGTTCATTTTTTCACTTTCCTTTCATATTTTTAAAATAAAGTTAGTCAAACCTTCTCATTCTATTATTACTTTATGTACTTTTGTATTATGTACGTATTTTATCATTGCTTTGTATACTTGAATTATCACTCTTGTCAAGCAGTATTATTATTTGCTATTTAATTTATTTTAAACAGCAATTAAATATTCTAATACCCAATTTTATGATAATTTTTTGCAGTAATACAATAAAAAGCAAGACTAATAAGAATTACTATTTCTTAAAAGTCTTGCTCACCATAAAGGTCACTAACCAGATTTCTCTTGTTGTTGATTAGTTATTTATGAGCTACTCCCTTTTTTGTTTTCATTATTTTATCAAACTGAATTTTAAAATTCAAGGGGTTATTTGATTTTTATTACCAATTTTTTTACGCCCCATAGTCAATAGACTACCGGGCAAATAGTGAGAAAAATCACTTACCTAACACTTGAGAAGTATAATCAACTATTCCGTCATAAATCACATTTTCCAACTTAATGACATCAATCTTTCTTACACCTTCTATTTTCATAAAAAGTATAGAATTGAAACCATCAAGCAGGAATTTATTTGCACTTACAACTATTGGATATGGAATTCTTTTATATTTTCTATAAAATCTAGCAATTCTGTTGTATACAGTTCCAATCGGGTCCTCTAACCTAAAATTTACATACACAGATTTGTGATTTCCTTGTTCTAGCCACTCCTCAGGAAGAGATGGCAATTCGCCAAATCTCCTTTTGGTTTGGATTAAACTTAATTCTTCATTGAAATCTTTCACCTCTGCTTTTCTTTCTCGACCTTTTGTTGATTTTACAATATGTTGAAACTTTTCAAATTCGTTCGGATACATACTACCTTTTTTACGGTTGCAAACACTACAGCAAGGTCTTAAGTTGTTGGTAATACTAACACCACCAAATTCTCTAGGTATAAGGTGGTCTAAGGATTTCCATAGTACTCCGTCTTGTTTTTCTTTGTCTTCTATACCTGTAATAGGCTTTTGGCAATAATAGCAGACGTGGCCATGTAGAATGTACGTCAATTCAAACATCGCTTCTTCAAACATATTCCGATGCAAGTAAAGAATTCCGTCTTTTACCTCTCCTTTCTCATCACTAAGAATAATGTGCTCTTTTGGTAATTCGATAATCATTGTCTCACCTCATAACAAATTATTGTATTGATTGAAACAACATTGCTTAAATGAATTCTATCATAATGAATTTTTAGTTGTAAATAGTTTAAATACTTTTTATTTTTTCAATATTTATATAGTCAAAGTAATTTACTAATATTTACTTTCATTTCAGTTTATAATATAATTAAACTAAATTTATAAGTGTTAAAGGAGTAATTGTCCAATGATTATTAAAAATGAGATAAGAAAAGTTCTTCCTATTAAGGATATATCTAATTTATTTGTTGTAGCTGATTTTGATAGAACAATAACAAATGGGAGTAGTAAAACTTCATGGTCTATTTTATCTGAAAGTCCATTAGTCCCAAAAGAATATAAAAAGGAAAGGCAAGAATTCTATAATTATTACAGGCCTATTGAAGTTGATGAATCATTAGATTATGAATACAAGGCTTCTCAAATGAAAGAATGGTATCAAAAGCATATAGGATTATTTGTTAAATACAAAATTACTGAGGAAATTTTTAAAAATGCTGCTACCGATTTACGAATTATGGAATTTAGGCCAGGTGCCAAAGAATTTATTAAATTTTTACATGATAATAATATTCCTTTAATTATTATCAGTGCAGGTATTGGAAATTTTATTGAAACTTTTCTTACTTTGAATGGTTGCTACTATGATAATATTTATGTTAGTAGTAATAAAATTATTTTTAAGGACGGAATTGCTGTTGGTGTTGATACTAATATTATTCATAGCTTGAATAAAAATGAGGTTTCTTTGCCAGATAATATAAAAGAAAAATTAAGTAATAGAAAAAAAGTTTTACTACTAGGTGACCAAATCAGTGATTTAAGAATGGTTGACAAATCTAAACATGACCATGTTTATACTAATTGCTTCTTATGTGATGAAAACAAGTCTGAATTAGAAGCTATTAGAAAGCAATTTGATATTGTTTGTGAAATTGGAGATAATTATTTTGATTTGAAGAAAGTATTGTTTTCTGAATAACAAGCGAAAGAGCTAATTGTAATTTACAATTAGTTCTTTTTTAGCTACAATTCCACCTCCCATTTTGGTGGATACATATATTCTATTTTAGATGTTTTAGGTATATACTTCTTTTTTATCTTTTTCCTATTAGATTTTAACTCTGGAAGTGCTTGCCTACAATATTTGTCTAATTCACAGAAAATATTTTGGCAATCTATTAGCTGAAGCTCTCGATTTCCTATTCTTTTAAAATTCAAATTCAATCTTTTAAATTCTTTGTCTTGATTTTCATACATATATTTTATAATATCTTCATTACTCATATTTCCTTTGTCAATAAAACACTTATTTATTCCTCTTAATGAGCCCGGTCCTGCTACTGCAAATTCATTTTCTTTCCAATCTACTACATCGCTATAATTAATATCTGTTACTAGCTGGTATGCCATAAAATCTCCAATTAGAGGATACGATTCTATAATTTCAAATGATTCTTTCATGTTTTTGCATTCTAAAATTTTATCTTGCATTTTGTCTTCTAAGAACATTTTTTGTAGTAAAGCTAAATGATTATCATGTTTTCTATCAAATCCAAATGCTTTATTGGCACATGATATATATGCATCATTATATATTTTTATTCCATTAGATATAGCCTTTTCTAATACTTCTGAGTATGTTTTTCTATTGAATTTTTTTAATGTAGGGTCTCCTATGTTTTCTAATAATAATTCCCACGTTTGCTCTTTGTTAAATAATTTGAATAGTATTATCCTGAAAATAGTATCATCATTATCATATGTTTTTCCATTATATATTACATTCTTCAATAAATATTGACTTACTCTATCATTTACTCTATAACTATTACAAAACTTGTATTCCTGCAAAATTTCATCTTCTGTCCATGGTGGTTCTTTACCTTCTAGTTTGTGCCAAAATATATTTTGTCTTTCACAAGCGAAATACCAATATAAGTCATAAACTTCTTGTCTTTTTTTCATTTCATACCTCTTTTAATTTGTTTTCATGCATTTAGGGTCTTTTGAATTAATACATTTTTTTAAGTTTGTGTATATATCTTCATTTTTATTATATCCTGCAATTATTTTTTGACCAATACAACCACTCTTACAAATTTTATAGTCTTTGCATGATTTACAACTATTTTCTGTATTTAGCTCTCTCAATAATTTAAAGTATTCTGAATTATACATTTCTTTTAGTGTATTTTCTTTTATATTCCCACTAATGCCCAATTTTGTAAAATATTTTATAGAATCACATGGATATGCAATACCATCAAATCCAATTATCATAATTTCATCCGCAATAATACAAGGACTATTTTTTATATTTAATATATTCCAAGGACTTCCTAACCTTATTTTGTCTTTGTATTTTGATTCTAAGTAAAAGTCTTTTATTTGATTCAATTCTTCTCTAGTTAAGTCCATATTTTTACTGCCTTTACCGTGTGGAACAAATCTAAGTAAGCTAATTTTTTCGAAATATTTCCTATTATGAAATTCTTCCATTGTTGCATTTACTATTGTCTGCATTTGTGAAATTGAGTCTTTTGAAATTGTATAATGAAATCCTAATTTACAATTTGAATTTTTTAATAATTTATCAAAAAATTCTATATGTGTGTATGTTGAAGAATCTTTTTGGTTTGATAAACTGTCTGCTAGCGAATATATTATTTTATTTAGTCCACTATCAATAAGTTTTTTATATTTATTTATGTTTTCATCATTCCTATAATCAAATGTATAAATTGCAGAATTGATTTCTAATTCTTTTGTTAGTTTAATTAAATCATTTATCTTTTCATATTTTAGTGGTTCTCCTCCCGTAAATACCACATCAGTAACATTCATTTGCTTTGCTTCTAGTATTATTTTCTTTACATCTTCATATTCTAACTCTTTAATATTTTTAGCATTACTAGTAGCACTGCTTGAACAATGTATGCAGTTTCTTGAGCATCTATTAGTTAATTCTATTTTCAGTTCTTTTAGCATAATTATCTCCCTGATATTTATTTACAAAAATTTTATATCATTTTATTTATAATTTCAACATAAATCTATTTTAAAAGTAAAAATATCTTGATTTAAAATACTTTATATACTATAATATATTTGTTTTATGCCACTATAGCTCAGTTGGTAGAGCAACAGATTCGTAACCTGTAGGTCGCGAGTTCGATTCTCGCTGGTGGCTCCATTTGAATACAACTTACGGACTGTCAAAGGTTCGTAAGTTTTTATTTTATATAATACTATAAGTTCTCTTTCTAGGAAGGAGGACTTTTTTGATGTTGGAATTTAAGACTATTCAGATTTTAAAGCCGAATACGGAAATACTTGAAATGATTAAAGATTACAAGTGCAAAATTAAAAATGGCAAGATTAAGCATTTATTACATACGAAGCTACAAGTTATAGAACCTATTGAATACCTAATTACATATCCTACTACTCTTACAATACTAGAATACAGAGTTAATGAAATATCTAGTAAATCATTTTATATTAAAGAGCATAAACAAAAATATAATCTCAAAGAAATTAAACAAATTTTAAATAATTTTAAAGTTTAGGCTATACTTTTCATTTATTAATGAGGAAACTAATGAGAAATATTAAAAAATTTCGATTTAGTGTCTGTTATTTTGCCTTTAAGTGAGGAAACAAGTGAGGAGATGATTATTTATGAGATGTGCTGTATATGTAAGAGTAAGTACAGATGACCAAAGAGATAATGGTTATTCTATTGATTCACAACTTCGTATGATTAAAGAGTATTGTGAGAAGAATGATTATAGTATTATAGATGTATATAATGATGCAGGTCATTCTGAAAAAGATTTAATGCGACCAGAAATGCAAAGACTACTCAAAGATATTAAATTAAAGAAAATTGATAAGTTAATTGCTATTAAGGTAGATAGACTTACAAGAAATAATTATGATGGCTTTTGGCTACTTAACTATTGTGAAGAACA